>JAZNIQ010000201.1:0-9279 GCA_045577555.1 Candidatus Fimenecus sp. | reverse complement strand
ATACTCTTTGAATTACTGCTTTCATAATTATCTCTCCACACTCAAAATTCCGTCAACTTTTTCTATACGGGAAATCAGGTTTTTCAAGTGGTCAATACCGCTGACATTAACGGTCAATTCAATTATTGTTCTGCCGTCTTTCATATCATGAGTGCTGATACTTGTAATATTCACTCGCATATTTGCAACCTGCACAGCAACTTCCGCCATAAGTCCCACTCGTGAAAGACAAGTAAGCTGAAGCGTTGCCTTATAATCTTCCTTAACATTGTTGTTCCAATATGCATTTACCCAGCGAGCAGGCTCGGCACAGTTTGCAATATCCTTAGGCACATTGGTACAATCTCTTTTGTGAATTGAAACACCATGACCTCTTGTTATAAACCCGATAATGTTATCACCAGGAAGAGGATTACAGCACTGTGCAAACTTGATAAGGCAATTGTCAATACCCTCAACTGTAACGCCGTCTTTGTTCTTTTTAGTATTGTCCTTAATAGGAACAACTTTAATCTCTGAACGGCTTTTGTCGTAGTTTTTCTGATATTCTTCTTTTATATAAGGCATCATACGGTTAATTGAAAGACCGCCGTAACCAATTGCCGCGTAAAAATCATCCACATTTTCCATTCGCTGACGTTCAGCAAGTTTTTTGATAAACTTCTGATAGTCCTCATCAGAAAGACGAATATAGTTGCGTCTGAATTCTCTTTCAACCTCTGCCTTACCTTCTATGATATTCTCTTCACGTTTTTCCTTTTTGAACCAAGAACGGATTTTATTTTTAGCCTGACTGGTTTTAACAATGTTAAGCCAATCACGGCTTGGTCCTTTGCCCTGTTGTGATGATGTTAGAATTTCAACAATTTCACCGGTTGAAATCACATAATCAATAGGCACGATTCGTCCGTCAACCTTTGCCCCTGTCATTTTATTACCAACAGCAGAGTGAATTGCATAGGCAAAGTCAATAACTGTTGAGCCTTGGGGAACATTAATTACATCACCCTTTGGTGTGTAAACAAATACTTCGTCGGTGATAAGGTCAGTCTTGATAGAAGAAACAAGTTCTCTTGCATCCCCTGCCTCCTGCTGTGCTTCAAGCATTTCACGAATCCATTGAAGTCTTTGGTCGAAACTCTGCTTTCCGCCTGACACACCAAGTTTATACTTCCAATGTGCCGCGATACCAAATTCCGCTGTACGATGCATTTCCCAAGTTCTGATTTGAACTTCAAAGGGTGTACCCTCTTTACCAATAACTGTGGTATGAAGTGACTGATACATATTGGGTTTTGGTGTTGAAATATAATCCTTAAAACGGTTAGGTAAAGGATTATACATATCGTGAATAATACCAAGACAGTTATAGCAGTCAATTACGCTATCAACAATTATACGTACCGCATAGATATCATAAATTTCGTCAAACTGTTTCCCCTGCATATACATTTTTCGGTATATTCCGTGAACAGATTTTATTCGTCCACTGATTTGCGCATTGGGAACTGTTTGTTTTACTCTGTCACTGATTTTATCCTTTATACTTTCGAGGAAATCATTGCCTGAACTGCTTGATTTCTTAAGATTCTCCTCTATTGCCTCATAAGCAACGGGGTCAAGAAAACGAATTGCTCTGTCTTCAAGTTCCTCTTTTACAGAACGAATACCGAGCCTGTGGGAAATTGGTGCAAAAATCTCAAGAGTTTCAAGAGATTTATCTCTCTGTTTCTGCGGTAACATGTACTGCAGAGTTCTCATATTGTGAAGCCTGTCAGCAAGTTTTACAATAATAACCCTAATGTCTTTAGACATAGCCAGAAGCATTTTACGGATATTTTCTGCCTGTTGTTCTTCTTTATTATCGCTTGAATTCAGCTGAACCTTACCAAGTTTTGTAACACCATCAACCAAAAGTGCTACTTCCTCACCAAAATCTTCAATCAACTGTTCGATTGTGTATGATGTATCTTCAACAACGTCGTGAAGGAGTGCTGCCACGAGTGATTGATAATCCATACCCAAATCCACAAGGATATTGCAAACAGCAATGGGATGAATAATATACGGCTCACCTGATTTCCTTTTTTGTTCACCGTGATATTTATTAGCTACTTCAAACGCTTTATCGATAATTTTCAATTCATTTTCATTGTGTATTGTTTTTATTCTTCCACGAACATTATTATAAAGCTCCTGAACATTTACTCTGACATTCTCACTCACTACTGCTCACCTCCCTGCATTGTATTCAAGGTATTTAATATTTTTGACAGCGTTAAATCAGCCTTTTTGCCGTCACCGTCAAAAATTATCTGTTCATTTTCTCTTTTTATAAGTCCCAACTCACAAAGCACATCCAAAGATACTAACATTGTGCAATAACGCTCAATAGGGCATTTTGCTCTGTAAGTCAAAGTCTCAATATCATATTGCCATAATTTATATTGTTTAAGCAAACCATAAACACCCAACAAAAATTCTCTTGTAGGTGTTAAAAATCTTGCTTCATGAGATGAAAGCATTGCACCTCGTTTATATTTTTCGTAAAGTGCTTGTGATTTGAAGAGTTTATCTTCATCCACACCTGAAAAACGCATATCTCTTATCTGAACAGAGGCTTTTACTTCACCCCTGAATTCGTTCTTGTCAATTCGCACTGCAAGGTCCGTTACATCACCTTCGCAGAATGGAAATTCATTTTGTAAAGTTGAAAATTTCATTGCAGTAAAATGAGTATTACCTTTTGTAAATGAAAGTCTTAAATGTTTGCCATCTCCAACGGGTTTAATACTTTCCAGCGTAACACCAAATATACCGAAAAGTGGTTGAGGATTACCTGCACCGAAAGGTTCAAGATTTTCAAGAGATTCCACTAATGCTGTATCAATATATGCAGGATTCAATTTGCAATCCAGCATCAAAGTTGGCGATACACAGGGTAAAGACAGAGCATATTGATTTACACGCTCAAAAAACAATGCGACATTTTCTCTTTTTATGCCCATACCTGCCGCCATTGTATGACCGCCGAAATGTGTAAGCAAATCCTCACAGGATTTAATTGCATCATAAACCGAAAATCCGTCAATACTTCTTGCGGAGCCAGTACCCTCATCACCGTCAAAGGTTATAACTATTGATGGCTTTCCGTATTTTTCCGTAATTCTTGCAGCAACAATGCCTACAACACCGTGATGCCAACCCTCTCCGCATACAACAATTACGCGTGAATACTTTAACTGCTCGTTGCTTTCAATATGAGCAATGGCAGACTCCATTATTTCATTTTCAAAGCTATGGCGTTGGCGATTACACATATCAACCTGCTCTGCAATGTCAAGTGCTGTTATCAAATCCTCAGAAATCAACAGTTTAAGAGCTGTAATTGCAGATTCAATTCTGCCTGCCGCATTAATACGCGGTGCTAATGAATATGTTACACCCAACGCATTCAGTTTTTTCTCACTTACCCCTGCAATCTGACGAAGTGCATTTATTCCGTTACATGGATTTGCATTAATTTTTGCCACACCATATTTTACTATAGCGCGATTTTCATCTCTTAAATCAACTACATCGGCAACTGTACCCACAGCAATTATATCGGCATATTCATTCAGTATTTCTGAAAAATCACCTTTTTCAAGGGCACATACCACTTTAAAGGCAACACCTACACCTGCCCAATCCTTAAAATGAAGATTACAATCAGCACGATGTGGGTCAATAACTGCTATTGCATTGGGAAGTACATCACCTACTTGATGATGATCGGTAACAACTGTTTCTATACCAAGACTATTTGCATAATCAATTTCCTTTATAGCTGAAATTCCGTTATCAACCGTTACAATGAGTTTTACACCCTGCTCATTTAAACGGTCAATCGCACCGCAATTCATTCCGTATCCTTCACTGACTCTGTCAGGAATATAATATATTACATCTGCACCACGTGCTGAAAGATATGAATACATAAGTGCGGTTGCAGTTACACCATCGGCATCATAGTCACCAAACACACAGATTTTCTGAAAATTTTCAATGGCTTTTTCAATTCTTTCAACTGCCTTATCCATATCCGCAATAAGATAGGGGTCACAAAAAGAAAAATCGCTGTCAAAAAATTCTTCAACATCCTCATATTCTGTAATTCCACGGGAAACTAAAATAAGGGCTGTGAAAGGGTCAAGACTATGATTTTCGGCAACCTGCGCTGCCAATTCTTTATCAATGTGTGCAGTAATCCATTTTTTTCTGCTCACTTGTATGCATCCCCTTTCATCAGTTTTTTTACAGACTTTTCTAAATTATCATTATATCATTTACTCCTTATTTTTTCAAGGTTTTTATGGCAAAAACAGTCCCATTTTACAGTTGAAAACCATATAGTTTTATGTTAAAATAAATTAATAATATAGAAGAGGTGTCCTAATGACAGAAAAAGACATTCAGAACCAAAAGAATATTGAAATACACGCATCAAATGGCATTGAAATACCATATCATCAAAGCGTTATCATTGAAGATAATGTTACTATTGGTAGAGGTACGGTCATTTTGCCAGGCACAATACTTTATTCCGGTGTTGCAATCGGTGAAAACTGTGTTATAGGTCCAAACACGCTCATTAAAGAAAGTGTTATCGGAAACGAAGTTAAGCTCAATTCTGTTCAGTGTTATCAATCAAAAGTTCTTGATGGTGCTGATATTGGTCCTTTTGTTCACATAAGACCTAATTCCGTTATCGGAAACAAAGTTCATTTAGGCAACTTTGTTGAGGTAAAAAACTCAAATATCGATGAGGGTACAAAAGTTTCTCACCTTACCTATGTTGGTGACTCCGATGTTGGTAAACGCGTAAACTTTGGTTGTGGTACTGTTACGGTTAACTATGACGGCAAAAACAAACACCGTACTGTTATTGGTGATGATTGCTTTATAGGATGTAACACCAACCTTGTGGCTCCTGTTAAAGTCTGCGACGGTGCTTATACTGCTGCCGGGTCAACAATCACGGAAGACGTTCCTGCAGATTCTCTTGGTATTGCACGTGCAAGACAGGTTAATATTATTGATTGGCGTATAATCAATAAAGACAGATTTAAAAAATAAAAATTATATAGTCCCAAAGGAAAACTCAAATATGTTCAACAGATTCAAAAAAACAACAACTGTATCTGTAGGCACACCTGAATTTATCGTAGTAGGTCTTGGTAATCCTGGTAACAAATACACCTACACACGCCATAATTCGGGGTTTTTGTGCATAGATATGCTTGCTGAAAAACTTAATTTCAGGGTTGACAGACTCAAATTTAAGTCACTTATATGTGACACTAAAATAAATGGTCATCGTTGTATTATAATGAAACCACAGACCTTTATGAATAATAGTGGTGAGGCGATAAGAGATTGCGCCGCATTTTATAAAATTCCACCTGAGAAGGTTATTGTTATCTACGACGATATTTCTCTTGATGTGGGCAAACTTCGTATCCGCAGAAAGGGTACAGATGGCGGTCACAACGGAATCAAAAGTATTATTTATCATCTTAACTCAGACCAATTCCCAAGAATTAAATTAGGATGTGGTAAAAAACCACATCCCGACTATGACCTTATTGATTGGGTAATTTCAGAGTTTAAAAAAGATGAATTAAAAGCACTTGAACCTGCATTAGAAAACGCTTGCAAGGCTCTTGAACTTATGCTTGATAATCAAATTGACAAAGCTATGAACTTATACAATAGTTGAGGCAAAAACTATGTCCGCATTTACACAGACAATTAAAAACTCAGCAGAATATGAGGGTATTGAAAACAGTATCAAAAAGGGTTTTCTGCCACAGGGTGTTTTGGGATTAATACCTGTAATGAAAGCACATATTGTATCTGCATTAGTGGGGAGTCTTAATAAAAAGGCTCTTATTGTCGTGCCTGACGATGCAACTGCGGTGCGTCTTTGTGAGGATTTAACATCATTTGGTGTTTCAGCCTTGCAATATCCGTCACGCAGTTTTTCTTTTTATACAACTGACTCTCAAAGCTATGAATATGAGCAAAAAAGAATTAAAGTACTTCGCAGAATGCTTGATGACCGTTGCGATGTGGTTGTTGCAAGTGCCGAAGCATCCGTTTCATACACAGTTCCACCAGAAATCCTAAGACAAAAGTCTGTTCTTTTGAAAAAAAATGAAGAAACAACACTTGAAAACATTATTCTCTCTTTAAACTGTGCCGGTTACACAAGAGTTGATGCAGTTGAGGGTGTAGGACAGTTCTCTGTTCGTGGAGGAATTGTGGACTTTTTCTCCCCTGATGATGAGGAACCTGTCAGAATTGAACTATGGGGTGATACAGTTGACACAATGTGCCGCTTTGACATTGTCACTCAAAGACGAACCGTTAACATTGATGAAATTCTGATTGCACCATCAAAAGAAATTATTATTGACGAACCACAAATTTTAATTGATAAAATTCAAAATCTCGCTTCTTCAATACGTGGAAAAAAAACTGATATTATACGTGAAAAACTGTATGATGATATTGACAGGCTTAAAAACGGCGTAGCAGTTGGCTCCGCTGACAAATATTTGCCTCTCATATATTCCCCTGCCACAATTTTTGATTATGCAGAAAATTATCTGCTTTTAGCATTTGAAACAGGCACAATTAAAGAAAAAATAAATGCTTCGCAAAAATTATTGCTTGAAGATATTAAATCCTGTGTTGAAGACGGAACACTTTGCAAAGGCCTTGATAAATTCTGCCTTAATTTCAATGAATTAACAGAACTATACCGGAAATTTGGTGCAACATATATTGACAACTTTGCCCGTGGCAGTTTTGATACACCTGTTAAAAGTCTTACAACTTTCAACGGAAGCACCTTGCCAATATGGAATGGTCGGCTTGATGTACTTATGGAAGACATTAAACCTGTCATTTCAAAAGACAGTACGGTTGTAGTTTTTGCCGGTACAGAAAAAAGTGCAAAAAATCTTGCCGAAGCCTTGAATGATGAGGATTTAACTTCAGTTTATTTCCCTGTTATCCCTGCGCAATTCCCAAAAGGTGCAATCTGTATTCTTGCCGGCTCTTTAAGTTCGGGATTTTCATATCCAAGAGAAAAACTTTATGTTTTCACTTATTCAAAAGTGTATCAGTCAAAAACAAAAAGACGAAACACCGGTTTCAAAGCAAGAGACACTATTCATTCACTTGATGAACTAAAAAAAGGTGATTACATTGTTCACGCCGTTCATGGTATTGGTATTTTTGATGGTGTGACACAACTTGAAGCCAATAAAATCATAAAAGACTACATCAAAATCAAATACGCTAAAAGTGATGTTCTTTACGTACCTGTCACTCAACTTGATTTGGTGTCAAAATATATTGGTCCGCACGAGGATGACGGAAAAGCATTGAAACTTAACCGTCTTGGTGGCGGTGATTGGGAAAAGACAAGAAATAAAGTTCGTACAGCCGTTAAGGATATGGCTGACCAACTTATTAAACTTTATTCACAACGTTTACACAGTGAAGGTTATGCTTTCTCCCCCGATATTGATATGCAAACTGATTTTGAACGTCGATTCCCCTTTGAAGAAACCGGTGATCAGTTACGCAGTATTGATGAAATCAAGAACGATATGGAAAAGCCATACCCAATGGACAGATTGCTTTGCGGTGACGTTGGCTTTGGTAAAACTGAAGTGGCATTACGTGCCGTTTTCAAATGTATTGCTGACGGGAAACAATGTGCAATTCTAGTGCCTACAACTATTCTTGCATTACAGCATTATCAGACAATCTTAAAACGATTTGAAGGATTTCCCATTGAAGCTGAAATGCTATCCCGTTTTCGCACACCGACACAAAGAGCAAAAATAATCAAAAGTATAAACTCAGGATTTATTGATATTGTTGTTGGTACTCATTCTCTCATTTCTAAAAATGTAAAATTTAAAGATTTGGGTCTGTTGATAGTTGATGAGGAACAACGATTTGGTGTTGCACAAAAGGAAAAACTCAAAGAAATGTTTCCGGGCGTAGATGTGCTTACGCTTTCTGCCACACCAATTCCAAGAACACTTAACATGGCAATGTCAGGAATTCGTGATATGTCGGTTATTGAAGAAGCACCCTCGGACCGTTTTCCGGTTCAGACCTATGTTGTTGAGCATAATCTTCCACTGCTTTGTGAAGCAATGGAAAAAGAACTTCGTCGCGGTGGTCAGGTTTATTTTCTTCATAATCGCGTAGAAACCATTGATGGTGTTGCGGTTGCTATTCAAGAATATCTGCCTGATGCAAGAATTAAAACCGCTCACGGCAAAATGAACGAGGAAGAATTAAGCGAAATTTGGCGTGACCTTATGAATGGTGAAATAGATATTCTTGTTTGTACAACCATAATTGAAACAGGTGTTGATGTACCTAACGCCAACACATTGATTATTGAGGATGCTGATAAATTGGGACTGGCTCAGCTTCACCAGTTGCGAGGACGAGTTGGCAGAAGTGCAAGACGAGCAAGTGCATACCTCACCTATAAACGAGATAAAAACTTATCAGAAGTAGCATATAAGCGATTACAGGCAATCCGTGAATACACAGAATTTGGTTCAGGTTTTAAAATTGCTATGCGTGACCTTGAAATCCGTGGTGCAGGTAATCTTTTAGGTGCACAGCAGCACGGTCATCTTGCTGCTGTCGGATATGATATGTATATGAAACTTTTGAGTGAGGCAATAAGCCAGGAAAAAGGTGAAAAGAAAAAGACCAGAGAATGTCTTATAGACCTGCAAATCAACGCTCATATTCCTGACAAATACATTTCTGCACTTGCACAAAGGCTTACGGTTTATCGCAGAATTGCCGATATTCGCACTTTTGAAGACGCTGAAGATGTGCGTGATGAACTCCGTGACCGTTTTGGTGACATTCCTCCGTCAGTTGAGGGACTTATTGAAGTTTCTCTTTGCAGAAACACTGCATCAAGCCTTGGTATTTATGAAATCGGTCAGCGAGGTGAAACAATTGCCTTGTATTGTGAAGAAATCAATGCATCATTAGTACTTGACCTTTCTTCTGTACTTCGCGGTCGGGTTGGTGTAACACAAAGCGGTAAAAAAAGCATTAATGTTAAAAAACTTCCAAATCAGAATTCTCTTGAAACATTAAAAGAAATTTTCGAGGCGGTAGAAAGAACAAGAGTTGATAAATAATGATAGGAACAATAGTAAATACTGCGACCATACTCAC
>JAZNIQ010000200.1:0-4064 GCA_045577555.1 Candidatus Fimenecus sp. | reverse complement strand
ACTTCAGATTTTAGCTCTTTCATCGCTTGAAGAGGTGAACAGTAACAGTTTTTCTAATTGTCCTAAACTGAAAATATTGTATTTTCCATCTGTAAAAAAAGTTAATAAAACTGCTTTTAGAAATTCTTCAGTTGAATATCTTAAATTTGAAGTTGTTGAAGAAATTTTAAGTCTTCCCACAAGTTTGAAAGGTATTTTATTACCAAGTACTACAAAAGCAATAAATGCAGATTTGCCTGCAACTATATTCTTTGTTTATGGTAATGAAAACACATATGCCCATAGATATGCAACTGACAATGGCAAACAATTCCATACAGTCCCTGAAGTGTACTATGAATCTGACAGTGAATTGACAATAGATGAACATTACATTATGGTTTATGCTGTAGGATTCAATTGTCAATATCAATGGTACAGAAACAATATAGTTTCAAACGAGGGTGGAACAATTATTGAGGGAGCAACCAATTTCTATTATGAACCATCTTCCGATGATAAATCTGCCGCGTATTATTGTGTTATTACAAGCAATGACGGTATTAATGTGAATTCCGTAACAACTAACCCAATAGTAAATGCACCTGAATACAGAGCTGCTGATTTGTCTGAATATAATAAAATTTTAGAAGAAGTTAACTCTTTTGATAGAGCATTATTTGATGAGGATGAACTTAAAACACTCGATTCTCTTCTTTCTATTGATGTTTCTGATTATACATATGCTCGTCAGGATGAAATTGATTCCATAGTAAATCGAATTAAAAAAGAAATGGAATATCTCACATCTCCTGTTATAATGGGTGATTTGAATGGTGATAGAAATGTTACAGCAATTGATGTCAGAATTGCTTTGAAATATGTTGCAGAACTTTATGAATTAAGTAGTAAGAAAATTGCAATTGGTGATATGAACGGTGATGGTGAGTTAACATCAATCGATGCAAGATATATCTTGCAAAAAGCTGCAGAATAAATAATTAAGCCCTGATTTTTCAGGGCTTTATCTTTTTAATATTTCAAGTATTATTTCTATATTTTCATCCGAATATTCAATTTCTGATGAGTACATCCTTGAATATTCAATTATATCTTCTGAGTTTATATAACCATACTTTTTATAATGAAACTTGCAGATTGCTTTTATCATTAAGCAACTCAAAACAACAAAAAGTAGTTTACTGTAATCTTTTTCGTTGACATGTCGGAAAACAAAGTAGATTAAAAGGTTTTCAAACAATCGGTTAAACTCTGTTGGAAGAGAGATGTCCTTTGAGTCATATTGTTTTAATTCTTTTAATATATTCGTCCAACCGTCATCAAGTCTTTCAAGTGATAAAAAGATTTCTGCCCATTCATTTATTGCAATGTTAGGAAATGTATAACCGCTTTTCTTAATAATTTGGTCAATCTTTTCTTCCAAAGATATTTCATTATTTTGTATTAAATCAAATAATTGTTTTCTTAAATCAAGTGTTTCTTTTTCTTCGGGTGTTAATTGTTCATTGCCTTCATCGGTTGACAGAATGATGAGCTTAAATTTTTCTTTTTGATTAAGTATTATTCTTCCTGCTTCTTCGCAACAAAGTCCTAATCCAATTTCAATTCTGTCGGAAAAGAAATTGCGAAAACGGGGATGGTCAGCACAAATCTGGCAAAGAGCATCATCACCAAGATTCAGAATAATATCACACAGATTGTTTTCATTTAAAAAGATACAACGTCCCTTGCCGTCAAGTTTGAAACAGGCACATCCATCGTTTATTTCAATACCTTTTTTTAAGTCTTTGTTAAATTTTCCTTTTGTATTTTGATAATATTCCAATGTTTCATCGTCTATGTCAATTTCCCACCCGATACAGCAGTTGTGACCACAATTATTTGCAATACATTGAAAATTTTCATAATAATCCGGTACAATTATTTTCATTTTATTTCTCCCAAAAATAAGTATGGAATAATTATAATTAAAAACATACTTTAATGCAATATTTGATTTGTTATATAATTAGCAATTTTTATATGATTGCTATTATAATAAAAATGTGATAAACTGTTATAAAATTTTACCGAGGTAAATATATGATTGCTTTACTAATTGTTATATATATTGTCTTTATTTCTTTAGGATTTCCTGATTCGCTTTTTGGTGTGTCATGGCCTGTTGTACATGTGGAGCTTGGAATCAATGAGAATTTTGCATCTCTTTATAGTATTATCACTGGTGTTTGTACAGGTGGTGTAAGCTTTATTGCAGGCTGGGTTATCCGTAAATTCGGTACGGCAAAAGTTACATTCGTATCAACTCTTTTAACAGCTCTCGGTCTCGTTTGTATAAGCGCTTCTCCAAACATTGTTATAATGATGCTTGGCACAGTTATCTTGGGTTATGGTGCTGGCGTTATTGATACGGCTTTAAATAACTTTGTTTCACTTCATTATCAGGCAAGGCATATGAATTGGCTTCACGCATTCTGGGGTGTGGGCGTTACTGTCAGTCCATTGATTATGTCTGCTTTTTTAACAGGGGAAACAGACTCATGGCGTAATGGATATAGAGTTATTGCTCTTTTACAGTTGTTAATTGCAGTTGTAATTGCACTTTCACTAAAGAAATGGAGTTCTGTTAAAGATACTGTTGATGAAGAAAAATTATTAGAAAGCAAAAAAAGTCTTATTGATATTCTTAAAATCAAAGGCGTTTTAACAAGTATATTATCCCAAGGTTTATACTGTAGTATGGAGTTTTTAATTGGAACTTGGGGCGCATCTTATCTTGTCAATGTTCACTCGTTAATGCCTGATGAGGCTGCAAAGTGGATTTCATTATATTTTGGCGGAATTATGGTAGGACGAATAATTTCTGGATTTATCTCAATTAAGGTACCCGATAACACAATGATTCGTGGAGGTATAGTTTTATCGTTTTTAGGCGTTGTATTGTTATCATTACCTCTCGGAAATATATCTTTATTTGGGCTTTTTCTTATGGGTGTAGGTTTTGGGCCTATATTCCCAAGTATATTACATAGTGTACCGGAAAGATTTGGGACAGAGTATTCTGCTGATATAACAGGATTTCATATGGGCGGTGCTTATGGAATTGGTTTCGGAGTGCAATTAATTTTTGGATTTGTAGCAACTGCTACAACATTTAAAATTACAACAATTGTTCTGTTTGCTCTTGTTGCCGGGTTGTTTGTTGCGAATGAAATAACAATATCTGTACTGCGGAAAAAATAATTATTGATGAAGTACATATAATAATCAAAAAGGATGTGACTATTATGTGTACTTCAATTTCATTTTTAACAAAAGACCATTATTTCGGAAGAACTTTAGATTGGGAACATTCCTACGGAGAAAAGGTGATTATCACACCGCGGAATTTTCCGTTCCAGTTTCGACTTGCGAAACGTATCGACAAACACTATGCAATTATTGGTATGGGTATAGTATGTGATAATTATCCCTTGTATTTTGATGCAACCAATGAAAAAGGTTTGTCGGTTTCTGCGCTTAATTTTCCTACGTCTGCAGTTTATGCAGAAAATGTAAAGGATAAAAATAATGTTGCTGCTTTTGAATTTATTCCTTGGATATTGGGACAATGCAAATCGGTAGATGAGGCAAGGGATTTATTAATGAATACCAATATTGTTTCAATGGATTTTAATGAAAAATATAAAAATACAGAGCTTCACTGGATGATTTCAGACCGTGATTACTCAATTACCCTAGAATGTGTTCAGGAGGGTATGAAAATATACTACAATCCTGTAAGCGTGTTAACTAACAATCCCGAATTTCCTATGCAGATTTTTAATTTAAATAATTATATAAACCTTACCCGTGAAGAACCTGAAACAAGGTTTGCTGAAGGATTTAATCTAAATAAGTACAGTAGGGGAATGGGTGCAATCGGAATGCCTGGAGATTTATCATCAATGTCCCGGTTTGTTAGAGCAACTTTTACACGACTTAATTCCGTTTGTGGTGATAGCGAAAGTGAAAGTATAAGTCAGTTTTTTCATATTCTTGGTTCAGTAACTCAAGCGTGTGGC
>JAZNIQ010000199.1:0-5742 GCA_045577555.1 Candidatus Fimenecus sp. | reverse complement strand
GTACGATAACCAGCCATACAGGCGATTGTTGATTACCGTAAAAAAGCTACTCCCCTTAGGAAATTTATAATGAAGATAGTATATCACTTAAGGGTATTTTTGTCAATGATGGGTAGTTTTCATTTTATTTGTTTTTATTATTTTTTATTCTTTGTTCATATATAAAAAGTGCAAGCAGAACAAAAACAATGGTTATAAAAACCTTAAGAGGAACCATATGAGTCATAGTAGCCTCAAAATACTCCTTTATAGGTGCCGAAAGTTTAATGGGAAAGAAAACATAACTCAACGCAAGCCACGTAACCATTGCCGTCGCAAAAGCAATTAAAAACTCAACTAATCTCTTTACCATGTCTTTAAATCCCATTTATATGTCTGCAAGCGACCTGTTTCCTGATGAGTTTCCAGATCAAATGACATTATTTCAACACCCTGACCTATGCGAGTCAGAACAACATAGAAAATGTTATCAATATATGTTGCACCCAAAACTCTTGCGACATCATCACCCAAGTCATATCTTTGCATTTCGCATAAAGTATTGTTTTGCAGTTTATATCTAATATAGCAATTGGCAGAATCAGGATTTCCTTGATTCCAATATGCCCTCATAAGAAAAGGTACAGCAAATTCTGTTTCTGAAAGATTAATATATAACTTATGATTTGTGCTTACCTCGGAGTATGAATAAGCCTTACCGTTGCCTACGGAAAGGGCAACTGTTTCTTTCGGCTCATACGGGTTGGACACATCAAAAAGTGAAACCTTGCAGTCGCCATTTGTACCTGTTTCAGTTCCGTCCTGACCAACGCCGACTAAAAGTCCGTCAACTATCGGGTGAAGATACTCTGAAAATCCAGGTATTTTAAGCTCACCCTTAACTGTTGGCTTTTCAGGATTGCTCAAATCAATCACAAATAACGGGTCTGTCTGTCTGAATGTCACAACATAAGCCATATCATTCACAAAACGAACGGATTTTATTGTTTCCCCTTTTGCCAAATCCTCCACCTTGCCAACAATCTGCATATTATTGTTGAGAATATAGAGATTATTCACTCGGTCCGAAGCAGATGATGATATTACCATATCATCTGCCCACTCACCTGAAACCTCATTTTTATTAAGTGTTGTTGCAATACGGAAATATTCACCGTCATAGCTCATTGAGAATTGGTTGTTAATATATCCGTCAGCCTTGCCCATACACTTGTAATTCACACCTGTGTCGGTATATTCAAAACGATAAATTTTTGTTATTTCCTGTGATTTTTCATCATATTCCCTGTCACTTAAAAACATACCATTTACAGATGCATAAAGCTCTTCACAATTACCAAGCACCGCTTCACATGACGGTTCATCGCCATTTTCAACATCCAATGTTGTAATGACAGCATAAGTGGTTGAATTGCTGTCCTCGATTATTGAAATACATCCTGCATCAATCTTTTCACAAACACCGTTTATTTCTGTTTCCGGGATGCAATTATCGCGATAATCCTTATCACGCACATTCACATAATATGTGCTGACAGTATAAAGTTTTGAGCCTATCATTCGAGAATTATCATAATTGCCCTGCTGTGAATATTCTGTCACACGTTCCGGCTTTGTACGGTCACTTATGTCATAAACCTTTACAAATGTATCAAAAGAATAATATCCGCCATACACATAATCGCCTGCATTATTATATGCCTTTGCTTTAGGTGTTTTATTATAAAGATTTCCGATAGCTACAAGTCTTTCACCCTGCACATACAGCTCTCTGATTTCCTCTTTTTCATCAAATGAAATTGTTGAAGCAAGTTTCATTTCTTTCCCGGTGCAATCAACAATTGAAACGGGTGCATTTTTCCCTGTATTTACAATATACAGATATTTCCCGTCTGTTTTGATGATATCGCCCTCATCAACGCCTTTTTCTTGCGTGTTAGTTGTACCGTGCTGTTTGTTTGCTACTGAAGAACCATTAGTACTGTCAGGCATTGCAGTGTCACCACCCAACAATGAATCATCTACTGCAATTTCTTCACGTGAGCCCATATTGTTTGTATTAGTATTTTGCGCTGAAGAAAACTCGTTAAACACGTTACCAAACATATCCTGATAATTGGAATTTTTAAATTCTTTGTGCAATTTATCAAATTTATTATATATTTTATCGTATGACTGATAACGAACAACTTCTGTTATGTTACCATCCTGGACAGGTATATCCTTATTACCAAGCCCCATTCCGAAATACATACCGATTAATCCCACAATGAGCATAAATGATGCTGCAACGGGAACAAGTATTTTTGCCACATTCTTTTTCTTTGGCATATCCATAATTTCTGTCTTTGAATTTTGAATATCTGCAATGATATTCTCTTTACTTAAAGATTCAGGTAATTTCACCTGCAATTTTTCATCAAGGGCATTTTTTATGTCTTTTTTCATAACTCCAACTCCTTTCTGAGTTTTGATAAGGCTCTTTTTTGCTTTGTTCTGACCGTTGCCGACGGCAAATCCATAATTCTGCCGATTTCGTAGGACTTAAACCCTGCAACAACTGATAACAGTACAATTTCGCGGGAAACAACATCAAGTTTTTCCAACGCTTCTCTCACAGGAAGTGAAAATTCCAGTTCACTATCTGTATAGCCTGTATCTTCAAATTCAGTTATGTTATTGTTTTTTGAAAGTATCTTTTTACAAGTATTTGAAAGGGAAGAAAAAAGATATGTTTTGAATTTTTCGGGATTTTTTAAAGAAGATATGCTTTTAAAGACCGATATTGCGGTCTCTTGCACAGCGTCCTGTGCATCATATGTATTTTTACATATACCAAGTGCAAATCGGTACATATCATTGGAGTATTCTTCATACAGTGTGCCATATGCTTCTTTATCTCCCATTTTGGCGGACCAAACAAGATTAATCTGTTCCTTTTTCACAGTCATACCTCCTTCAAGACAAACATATTTGCCGTCTTAAAAATCCCTTTCATAATATAAGAGTAACATTTTTGTCTTTTTGTTTCAATTATTTTGTAAAGATTGAAATTTTTTCTTATTTCCTTTATAATATCATTCAATAATACAAAGGATAAATATTATGAAGAAAAATAGAAAAACTCGTATTTGCGTTTTGCTTGTGGTGTGTTTGGTGCTTTTTGCATTGTTACTCTGTTTCAATAAAAACATTCTCTATTATCCGAACTCTGTATCTCCTGAACCAACAACAAAGCCAACCGACCCTACACGTGAAAGCTATAATATCGGCTCATGCTATGATATGAAAAAATCCGTATGCTACTTTTTAATCTTTTTAGATGATGAGGAAAGCCAATGGAATAAAGAAGAAAAACAAAAATTTATTGATAAAAAATTACTGCCATCACTTAATTATCTTTCAGAAAAAGCTTTGGAGCATGATATTACATTAAATCACAAATTTAAAGAGTACTCCCATGATCAAAATGTTCCTTTAACATTTGATGGAATTATTGATACTGACACAGTAACAAATGGTAAGCAAGAGAATATATTGAATGAAGTTGCTAAATCTATGGGATATTCCTCAACAAGAGAAATGGACAGTACTCTGAAAAACGAATTAAGAACAAATCAGATTGCATACTTGCTTGTATTAAACAAACAAGGACGAGCATATAAATATTCGGATGTCATATCAAGTGCGGAAAGATATGAGTTCTGTGTCTTTTTTGATGATTCAATCACATATAACGGCAACACTTGTATGTCAACAATTGCCCATGAAATACTTCATTTGTTTGGTGCAGAAGATTATTATGACCCTTACGGCAAATATCCTCAGAGAGAAAAACTGGCGGATAAGCTTTATCCCAATGATATTATGAATGAAAATTTCAAGGATATAAATAATGCTCAAATCGGTGCATACACGGCATATTCAATAGGTTGGACAAATAATTTGCCAAAAGAATGCGATGTGCCTGAATGGTGGAAATAAAAATACAGAAAAAGAGAGAAAAGGGAGGATAACAAGTTGTTATCCTCCCTTTACCATAGGAATATATAAAAAATTAGATGATATCAACATAATCGCAAGCGGCAAGTGCAGCAACCGCACCATCACCTGCGGCAGTTATTACCTGACGAATTGTCTTTGTACGGCAGTCACCTGCTACAAAAATACCTTTTACATTTGTTGTGCAATCTTCATTTGCCTCAACATATCCACGACCGTCAAGTGTAACAATATCTTTAAAATTTTCGTTTTGTGGCACAAGTCCTATTGCAACAAACATACCATCAAGAGTCAGGTCTGAACTTTCATCGGTTGCAACATTTTTAATTGTGATACCTTTAAGTTCAGTTTCACCAATAAGTTTTTCAACAACTGTGCCGAGAATAATCTCAACATTATCCTTACTTTGGAGTTTTTCAACAAGTTTCTGCTCTCCTGTAAAGAAGTCAAGATTCTGAATTACATAAACTTTTTTTGCAAGGTCAGAAAGTAAAATTGCCTCCTGCAAAGCAGAGTTTCCGCCACCGATTACTGCAACTGTTTTACCTTCATAAAATGCACCATCACAAACTGCACAGAATGAAACCCCTTCACCAATAAGGTTTGTTTCGTTTTCAAGTCCTAAAAGTCTGTGTTTTGCACCTGTTGCAATAATAACTGATTTACCCTGAAATTCACCTGAATCAGTGACAACAGTTTTAATTTCACCGTCACGGATTTCCAAAACTTCGGCACATTCAACCTCTGCATCCTGATTAAGCACTTGTTCAACAAGCTTTTCAGCAAATTCGTTGCCTGTTACTTCCTGAAATCCCGGAATGTTTTCAACCTTTGGTGAATAGGTAATCTGTCCACCAAAACTTGCTTTTTCAATAACAAGGACTGTTTTATTTGCCCTACGAGCATATAGGGCGGCGGTAAGTCCCGCAGGACCACCGCCAACAACTATAATATCATACATAGTAATTATACCTTAAGCGTTAAGAAACTTTTTGATATCAGAAACACCTGCGAATTTTGAAACAACACCATTTTCAACAACTACAAGTGTAGGTGCTTGTTTGATGCCGAATTCATTAACCATATCCACGTGTTCATTTGCAAGAAGTTTGTTATAAACTACACCTGCTTTGTCAAGGAGTGAACAAGCAATCTTACAGTTAGGACAAGTTGCAGTTGTGAAAAGGAACACACCATCTGCTGCGTCAGTCTTTTCTTCTGCTACACATTCGCACACTTCATTTTCAGTAACATCGTGAGTAAGATGTGAGTTAGCGATATCGTAAACTTTTCTGTCCTTGTATTCCTGTGCCTTACCATCATTCCAGTTCTTAACAGGACGATAGTAGCCTGTAATTCTTGAATAAACCTCAGCTTCTTCACCACACTCAGGGCAAGTAAATGCTTCACCTGCAATATAACCGTGATTCTTACAGATTGAGTAAATTGGTGAAATTGAGTAGTATGGAAGTCTGTAATTTGATGCAATCTTTCTTACAAGACTTGCACAAGACTGCCAGTCAGGAAGTTTTTCGCCAAGGAATGCGTGGAATACTGTACCTGATGTGTAGAGTGTATGAAGTTCATCCTGCATATCAAGAGCAGTAAAGATATCTTCTGTGTAACCAACAGGAAGATGTGAGCTGTTTGTATAATAATGTGTACCGTTTGAGTACTCATTTGCTGTGATGATGTCGGGATAATGCTTGACATCGTGCTTTGCAAGTCTGTATGAAGTTG
>JAZNIQ010000198.1:0-5150 GCA_045577555.1 Candidatus Fimenecus sp. | reverse complement strand
CATAGCCTTTATCAATTCAAAAGGTATAGAATGCGGAGGTACAGGTCCGAAGGTGCGTCCCGTTGTTTCCTGCAAAGGAACAACCTGTCAGTACGGACTTATTGATACATTCTCACTTTCAGAAAAAATCCATGAGAATTTTTATGTTGCTTATCACGGTGTTAAGCTTCCCCATAAATTTAAAATTGCAGTGGGTGGTTGTCCCAATAACTGCGTAAAGCCTGATATCAATGACGTTGGCATCATTGGACAGAGAAGACCTGCTGTTTCTGCTAAATGTGTCGGTTGCGGTCTTTGTGCGAGAACTTGTCCTATGGGCGCAATCACGATGGAAAATAAGCTTCCCGTAATCGACAGAGAAAAGTGCAACAACTGTGGCAGATGTACTGTGGCCTGCAAGGTTGACGGTATGGAAATCGAAAAGGGCGGATACAGACTTTATCTTGGCGGCAGATGGGGTAAAAAGGTCGGTAGAGGTGCACCTATTGATTACATCTTTGAAACTGAAGAAGAAATCCTTTCCGCAATCGAAAAGACAATTCTCTTTTACAGAGAAAACGGTGTAGCAGGGGAACGCTTTGCAGATACAATTGCGAGAGTTGGCTTCAGTAAAGCGAAGGAAGCTGTACTTTCAGACGAAATTCTAAAAAGAAAAGAAGAGATTCTCAAGGATGAATAAGAAAAGTATAATTATTGCAGTTGTCATTGTTGTTCTTCTGATTTTTATTTCGGGTGCTGTTGAAACAAACAAACCTGATAGCAGTGGAGAATATTTCACCTTTACCGATAGTGAAGGTGAAATTGTTGAGCTTTCCCATAAACCGCAGAAAACGGCAGTTCTTTTTTCGTCGCTTGCTGAATGTTGGATTGAAGCAGGCGGTGAGGTTTATGTAACTGTGGGTGAAAGTGTTGAAAGAGGTCTTGTGAAAGAGGAGACAGAGCTTGTAGATAAGGGTGCAGGTAAAACAGTCGACACAGAAAAACTCATATCTCTTGAGCCTGATTTTGTAATTTGTTCGGCTGATATAGCATCTCACCGTGATGTTGCTTCTGCTCTTAAAAAAGCGAAAATCCCCGTTGCGATGCTCAGAATGGACACCTTTGAGGATTATCTCACTATTCTCAGAACTCTTACAAAAATAACAGGCAAAACCGAGAATTATGAACAATTCGGTGAAAATGCAAAAAGTGAAATTGAGCAGATAATCAGTGGCGGAAAAAGAGAAAACAACCCGAAAATTCTCTTTGTACGCTCCGGATCTTCCTATAGCTCTGCAAAGGCCAAAAAGGCAGATGATAACTTTGCGGCAAAAATTCTTGAGGATTTAGGCTGTGTCAATATTGCTGACAAGGCTGAAACTCTTCTTGATAACCTTAGTGCCGAGGTTATACTCAAAGAAAATCCGCAGTATATTTTTGTATCGGTTATGGGCGATTATGATAACAGTAAGGCATATATGCAGGAGCTTCTCGCTAAGAAAGAGTATGCTTCTCTTGATGCTGTGAAAAACGGCAGAGTGTACTTTCTTCCTAAAGAGCTGTTTCAGTATAAGCCTTGCGGCAGATGGGCTGAAAGTTATAGATATATTTCATCAATTTTAAATAATGAGTGATGTTTATGACCCACAAAATAAATGCTAAATCAGCATACGGTAAAATTGGCCTTGTGCTGATTTTACTCTTTTTAAGCTTGCTGTCTCTTCGTTTCGGAAGTGCTGAAATGACAGATGCAGAATTCTTTGGCGGTCTTTTTAACCGTCAGGGCTATGAAACAGAAGGAATTATTTTGCTGACTCTCAGATTACCCAGAATTCTTGCGGCAATTATAGCAGGCGCAGGTCTTTCTGTTTCGGGCGTAATTTTACAAAGCGTAACAGGAAATGAGCTTGCTTCACCGAACATTATCGGTGTGAACGCCGGCGCAGGATTTTTTGTGATTCTTATGCTTTTTTTTGCACCTCAGACGGTTTATTTAAGACCTTTTGCGGCTTTTGCAGGTGCTTTTCTGACGACACTGTTTATTCTTTTTGCAGCATCAAAGGGACATTTTTCAAAAACAACCCTTATTCTTTGCGGTGTTGCGATAACGGCTGTGCTTAATGCAGGAATATCGTTTCTTACATATCTCAATCCCGATGTGCTTATGGATTACAACTTCTTTTCAGTTGGCGGTGTTTCAGGCGCAGAAATAAATGAGCTGATTTTACCCACGCTTGCTGTTGCTTTTTGTGTGACAGTAGCTCTTGTGTTTTCAAAGAAAATTGATATTATGTGCCTTGGTGACAGCCTTGCCAATTCATTGGGTGTCAATGTCAAGCTTCTTCGTGTGGCCTGCCTTGCAGTAGCAGGACTTTCGGCGGCTTCTGCAGTATCCTTTGCGGGACTGCTTGGCTTTGTAGGGCTTGTTGTACCTCATATAGCAAGAAAAATCACCGACGGAAGTGTAAGTGAAATGCTTAAGGTGTCAGTAATAACAGGCGGAATTTTAGTTGTTACTGCAGACCTTATCGGCAGAACGCTGTTTGCTCCGTCTGAGATTCCCGTAGGTGTTGTAATGGCTTTTGTCGGTGCACCGTTTCTTCTTTATATTGTTATAAGGAGGGGTAAAAATGCTTGAATTTAAAAGCTTAAGTGTAAGTAAAAATAAAAAAGAGATTCTGCAAGATGTAAGCTTCTCGGTTAAGCCTCACACAATTACGGCAATAATCGGCAAAAATGCAAGCGGAAAATCAACACTTATTTCTTGTCTTACGGGAGAAAGCAAATATAAAGGTTCTATTTTCTTTTCTGACGATGATATATCTTTAATGAGCTTAAAACAAAGGTCAAGATTGGTTTCGCTTCTTCCGCAGACTCTTCCTGCGGTACCTATAACGGTGGAAAAGCTTGTGGAAATGGGACGAAATCCATATACAGATATAGGTAAAAGGCTTTCGCAAAAAGATAAAGAGCAGATTGAAAAAGCAATTGAAAATGCAGGAATCACAGATATACGCCACAAAAAGCTTACTGAGATTTCCGGTGGTGAAAGGCAAAAGGCCTATATTGCTATGGTAATATCTCAGAATACACGTGTTATTGCACTTGATGAGCCAACCACTTATATGGATGTACAAGCGGAAAAGACTTTTATGTCGCTTATCCTTGAGCTCAAAGAAAAGCATAAGAAAACTCTTCTTGTGGTTATGCATAATCTTTCAGCAGCGGTGGAAATTGCTGATAATATTCTTCTTTTGGATGAAGGTAAGGTCAAGAAATTCGGAAAAACGGAGGATATACTTAAAAGCAGAACGATAGAAGAGGTTTTCGGTGTAACACAGCATGAATGTGAATTTGACGGAGAAAAGAGAATAATTTTCAGATGAGCGTAAGTTTAGCTTATAAATAGTATATATAACATTGAAGTAATATATTTAGTATATTATAGTTGTTTGTATAAACAAATGCGGTTTTCATATCGTAGAATTTCTGAACGAACATAATCCAGACCCTAATGATACGGAAGAATTCATTGGGGATGGTGGAGATGGAATGTTTGTTTTTCAAAAACGAATGTAATATATCAAATTCCAATTTGCCGACATACAAAGCTTAACCCCTGACTTAGTCCAAAAGTCAGGGGTATTTTTCTGCTTCGGTTGAAATGTTTCTGTGTGTTGTGGTATAATCTGTTCAGTAAATCTATCAAAAGGTACTTATTATGGAATTTAACGAGAAACTACAAGAATTGAGAAAGAAAAAAGGTCTTACCCAAGAGGAGCTTGCCGAGGCTCTTTTTGTGTCCCGTACCGCTGTTTCAAAGTGGGAATCGGGCAGAGGCTACCCTAATATAGACTCTCTGAAAGCTGTGGCAAGTTTTTTCGGAGTAACGGTTGATGAACTGCTGTCGGGTGACGAGCTTCTTAACGTGGCAGAACAGGACAGCAAACAAAAAGAAAATCATACCCGTGATATTGTTTTCGGTCTGCTTGATTGCAGTATTATAAGCTTCTTCTTTCTTCCCTTTTTCGGACAGAAGGCAAACACGGCAATAGAAGCGGTTTCACTTTTATCTCTTGACGGAATTTCAGTTTATCTTAAAGCGGCATATTTTGCTCTTGTAATCGGCATTGCGGTCTTTGGTGTTCTGACTCTCGCTCTGCAAAGCTGCAATAATAGCTTCTGGTTAAAAAATAAGAGTACAATATCACTTGTGCTGAACACTATCGGAGCACTTCTCTTTATTGTAAGTCAACAGCCCTATGCGGCAACATATAGCTTTATTTTCCTGATAATCAGGGCAATAATGCTCATAAAAAGGTGATGACACGGAAAGTGTCGTCCTTGTGACACACCGTTTCTTGCCCTTATTTAAGCCTTGCCTTAAACTGTACTCAGGCGAAAGCCGAATACAAAAAAGGCAGGTTAAAAAATGAAAAAGAAAAACAGAAAAGGTCTTATTGTCGGCATAGGTCTGCTTGTGGCATTTGTGCTGTGGACGGTGGCAGTTAAGTTTATTGACGTTCAGCCGATAGGTCCCGAAGGCTCGGTTGTGGGCTTTGCCACAGTTAACCGATTTGTTCACGGGCTTACGGGTGCAAATATGTCCCTTTACAATATCACGGATTGGCTCGGCTTGGTGCCACTCGGTTTTGTAATGGGCTTTGGCACTCTCGGACTTGTTCAATGGATCAAGCGAAAGCACATTTTAAAGGTTGATTACAGTATTCTTGTTCTCGGAGGCTTCTATATAGTTGTAATGGCGGTATATGTCCTTTTTGAAATACTTACCCTGAATTACAGACCGGTGCTGATTAACGGAGTTCTTGAAGCCTCTTACCCGTCGTCAACAACAATGCTTGTGATGTGCGTTATGCCCACGGCAATAATGCAGTTTAATGAGCGTATCATAAACAGTGTACTCAGACGTAGCGTTACTGTTATAATTGCCGCTTTTATTATTTTTATGGTAATCGGCAGACTCGTTTCGGGCGTGCATTGGTTTACGGATATTGTAGGCGGAGCTTTGCTTAGTGCAGGACTTGTTGTGCTGTACTATTCTGTCAGCAGTAATTCCAATTTACCGAGATAATCCTGCCTTCGTGCTTGATTATAAATATTATTTTTAAAGGAGATTGCTTTTTGAGAAAGACAATCAGAAAAACGGAGAG
>JAZNIQ010000197.1:0-3258 GCA_045577555.1 Candidatus Fimenecus sp. | reverse complement strand
TGAAAACAAATAACAAAATGCCTGATAATAACAGGAAAAATACGATTGTCAATGCACCGACAACAATTGGTTGCGCCACCTTTTGCACAAGTTCGGTTGCAAGATTTTCAGATGAAAAATTTTCAGATGATATTTTTGCTTTAATGTCTTCAATTTCAACACCCACGGAAGAAGCAAATGACACCATAAAATCAGGAATTGCCTCTAAAATTACTTCTGCCTGAGTAGCTGTTGTTGAAAAATTAAGTGTTTCATCAATCTCTGTCTCAACAGTTTCAATAAGGCTATCCTCCACTACTCCGTCATATGCCGCTTGTGCAACAGCAGGGCTGAACTGATATGACAAAGCCAACGCCGCAATTACTGCAACAAGTTCAAGCAATGAAAGCATAAAACCTTTTTTTGCGGCAGTAAAAATAAATGCGGCAAAAATTGTAATTAAAATAACATCTAAAATAATATTCATATTTTCACCTCAAATTTTATTTCTCATTGTCGCTAACAGATGAGAATTTTTCTATTTTGTCCACTGAATATACGTATGTATTTCTACCTGAAATCATAACCTTTTCCGCGTCGGTATTAACACTTGCGGAACCGCACATTTCACCTTTATTGTTATAAATCTGCACATTTTCATCGGTTAAAACACCTGTGTATTTACCATCAGTTGCAACAGATTTTACAAGACCGTGAATTTCCTGTGTGAAAAGTTCTGAACCGGATTTACTATAAACTTTAATGATTTTTTGAGTTGTACTTGAATACTTGGAAAGCACTAAAACAGCAGTATTATTATCGGAAATATATAATTTGTACGGTGTATTAACCGAAACATCAATTTCTTCTTTTACCTTTTCGCCTTTAATAACCTCACAGATATTGTTACCAAAGACAAACAAAGTTTCATTTGATAAAAACTGAACTGATGTAACTGCACTGTCTTTATATTCAAATGTTGCTTTTGGTTCTGCATCTCTTTTATTAAAGATATAAACCTTTGAATAAACTGAACCATTATTGACGCCGAGAACAGTTACTGCAAACAATTTGCCATTATCGGACACATCGCAGGAAATGATATTTTCTTTAGCACATTTCCAAACGAAAATTTCCTCATGCTTGGTATTATAAACCGTCAGCATACTCTGGGCATCCTTTGCCCTTGAACCGATTGCAACAGTACCATCCTTTCCCATTGCTCCGGTTAAAATTATATAATCAAGTTCTTTTTCATAAAGAACTCTTGTTTTTGACTGAACACGGAATGTTTTTCCACCCTCGTCGTAAATTAATGCTCTGCCACTGTTACTGCTCATAACAGGATGGTCAAAACTGTGTGTAAGGTTTGAAAGCTCCTTTGCGGTTGAGTCAAGCACCTTGACAGTATCATCATAAACCAGAAGCAAATCGGAATTGGTAATACCACCGTCACTGATTTCAATACCGTTCATACTGTATGGATAGCCGTCCCCTGAGCCTATACCCGCAATGGCAGTACGGATATTATCACTTATTGTTGAAAAGGTTACTCCGCCAAACTGTGCTGCTGCAATAATTATAAGCAAGAGTATAACAAGTATAATTGCGAGAAGTTTTAGAGTTTTTGCACTCTTAACGCTTATTGTAAGTGCTTTTCGTTTTCTTTTTGTAGTTTTTCTTACAGGTTTTTTTACTGTTTTTTTGTTACCTTCCACACATTTCACCACACATTCATTAATAAAAAACTTTATTGAGGTATAAGCCCTGCGCCGGAGCTGTAACACCTGCTTTTTCACGGTCAAGGCTTTCTATAATTTCGGGAATGCTGCCTTTTTCTATTTTACCTTTCTGGATTTCAAGGAGAGTGCCAACGATAATCCGCACCATATTGTAAAGAAAGCCGTTGCCACTTACACGAATTTCAACTAAATCTCCATTTTTTGAAACCTTGCAATCATAAATCTCTCTTGTTTTATCCTCAATTGATGTTCCCACACTACAAAATGCGGAAAAATCATGAGTACCTATAAAATTTTTCGCCTCATTATCAAGCATTTCAACATTGATTTCATAAGGATAAAACATTGCTTTGTTCTCATAAAAAGGATTACGGTATTTGCCGTTATAGATTAAATAGATATATTCCTTGCCCTTACAATCATAACGAGCGTGAAAATCGTAATCCACATCCTCACACCCATAAACTGAAATTTCAGGTGGAAGATAGAAATTGAGAGCGTCAGGAATTTTTTCAGCAGGCACATTACATTCTGTTCTCACATTACAGCAGAACATAAAAGCGTGAACACCTGCGTCTGTACGGCTACAACCTATTATATTTTCATCTTTTCCGCTTATGTTTTTAAAAGCGTTACAGAGTTCTTGCTGAATGGTATTTCCGTTGGGTTGAATCTGCCAACCGTGAAATGCAGTGCCATTATATCGCAAGGTTAAAAGTAAATTCCGCATTATATTCACCACAGAAAATATTAAGGACTATTACCGCTGTGATTATAAGCACTGTAAGAACTAATGCCAGATAATCACGGGATGAGAATTTAAGTGTATTCATTGTTGTTTTGCCCTGACCACCGTTATAACAACGGCAAGTCATTGCATTTGCCAACTCATAAGCACGTCTTATTGAGTTAAAAAGCAAGGGAATAAACAAGGGTATGAGCGCTTTTGCTCTTTTCATAAGGTTTCCCTGGTCAAAAGAGGCACCGCGGCTCTTTTGTGCACTCATGATTTTATCCACTTCTTCAATGAGAGTAGGAATAAAGCGGAGTGCGATTGTCATTATCATTGTAACCGTATGAAAATCAAGTCCGATTTTCTTAAAAGGTGCAAACATACGGTCAAGACCATTTGTAAGTGATGTCGGAGATGTTGTATAAGTGAGCATTGTACTCATTACAATAAGCAAAGATATGCGAAGTGCCATAAAAACAGCTGTGAGCACACCACCGCTTGTAATCTGAATTCTCCAGAAATCTAGCAACACAATGCCTGTTTTTACATAAGCAATCTGTAAAACGGAAGTGATTATTACAATTAAAAGAATGGGCTTTAAACCTTTTACTACAGTTTTTACGGGAATTTTTGAAATACCTACAACAACTGCGGAAATCAAAAAGCTTAAAAAAAGCGAAACAAAGTTATTTGCCACAAAAACCGAAACAATAAACGCAACTGTAAATAAGAGTTTTGTACGAGGATCAAGCCGGTGAATTGCCGAGCCCATAGGGAAATACTGACCGATTGTAATATCTTTAA
>JAZNIQ010000196.1:0-2574 GCA_045577555.1 Candidatus Fimenecus sp. | reverse complement strand
CGTCAGGATATGTTATCCACTGCATACGACCAAGGTAATCTGAACGGTATTCCATTACTGCACTTTCAGTGTCATTGATTCCGTTGAGATGCGTGTTAATTGTGCGGGTCTCTTTTGTTACTTCGCCTAAATTTTTGTTATTCACTCTCTCTCCTTTTTTGGCGGTTCCCTGCCTAAAGGCAGGTCGCGCTTTGCGCCGTTACGCTTTCGCTCCAGCCGCTTCCTTCGCTTTGCTCTGTCCAGTGGCCGCCTTCGGCGCGGCTACAATCGCTAACCGGATTTTCAATAGTATAATTTTTTTTATCTTTAATTTAAATTTCACACACGGTAAAATCATCTTAAAACTACTGAATTTGAACCTTTTCATGCCCAAATTCAGTAGAAATTCCTCCTCTTTCCTCAAATTAGTATTTGTGGGAAGAGGGGGATAATTAATTTTTATGAAAAATTTTTTTCAGAGTTTTTATAAAATTGTCATATTTTCGCATTTGATAATATCGATAAAATTGTTTATTGGGTAAACAATCTTTCCTGAAACCATGAAAAATTTCATTATATCTTTTAAACTTCGATTCATATTTCTTTAATATATATAGTTTAATCTCATCAAAATTTGAAAAACCTATTTTTTTATTTTCAACAGTATCAAAAATCATTAAACTATTAAACTTAGATAAATATCGTGAGAAAATTAACTCTAATTCTTTCAAACATTTTTCATAGCATGAAAAACAGCCTTCAAAAGTTATTGCCTGAAAAAAGTGACAATCTTCATAAATCGATACCTCTAATAATTTACTATCAAAATCAATAATCAGAGGAAAATTATTTATTGGAATCCTCGTTGAGCCTAGAAATTGATATTCACCAGCATTGTTTATTTTCTTCTGACTTTCAGATTCAATTAAAATAATAAAAAAACTTTCTGCTCCCATGTTTTACTCCAAAATTTTTATTGGAACTTCTTTCAATCCAAGTTGTTTAGCGGCTTCAAGATGATGGCTGCCATTTAAGACTTGATAAGTTCCATCATTGTTTGAAAGAACATTAATAGGCTCTTTAAGTTTTCTACCATTATTTAAAATTTCTTGCCTAGCATTTTGCATTGCCTTATGAGAATAGTTTCCTTCTGAAAAATTAAATTCGTCATGTGGATTTGGCTTCAATTTATCAATAGAAACATTCTTTGGACTGTTTTCTATCGATTTTCCAGTTGCATGACCAGCTGCGAAACCTGCAAGTCCTCCAATAGCTCCGCCGACTGCAGCTTTTAATACTGATTGTCCAGAAATTTCTTTTCCATCATGAACATCCAAACCAATATCTGCACCTGCTGCAACAACAGCGCCTGTTCCAGTAGCAACAGCAACACCAACTACAAGCGATGCCCCCAATGTGAAACCGGCAGTTGCTCCTCCAATTGCACCACCAATAGCTGCTGCTTTTATAGCATTAGAGTCACCACCCATTTTCCATGTTACTGCAGCACCAACGGCTGCTCCTACTACAGCGCCAACAGTTCCGGCTATAATATTTGCAATAATCCTTCCATCAGGATCCGTATACTTCACCGGATTATTAGCAGCGTAATGATAAAGATTTAAATTGACTGTGTTAAAAATTCCGCCCATGCCCGGAAGGTTCTGATTATGTCTTCGAGCTTCATCATTTATAGGGGCTTGTGGGATATATTCCCCAAGAGCCGGGTCCGTACTAATCCACATCGAATACTTTGGATCTAGATATCTAGCTCCATAATAGTACAAACCTGTCTCTTCGTCTAGTTCTTTAGCGGTAAACTTGTATGGCAAATATTCAAGTCCTGTGTTACTTGTTTTTTCTACCCAAGTTTCACCGTAAGGAGTGTATTCAATGCGTTGATATTCATCACCTTTGTAGTCAGAAATCATTGAGGCACTTCCCAAGTGGTCACTGTGGTAAAAATACAACTTGTAATATTCTTCTTGGTAAGTTGGATCTTCGCCACTGTTAAGCTTTGTTACAATTCTTGTCTCACCAAGGTAAATATTTTTTGACGTTTGTCCGCCGTAAATAGAGTTTCCGCTATCAGTATGATGAGTCCACATTTTGTTGAAGTACAAAGTCTCGCTGTTTCCTGTGTACTTATTTGAACGCTGTCCGTCCTGGCCGTAAACATAGGCTGTGCTGTAGTTTGCGTCCACAGAACTTATCAGCTGATTTCGTTCATTCCAGGTGTAAGTTCGCCTGTATCGGGAAGTTGTTGAACCTGTCTTATCTTCCTTGAAAAGTCCCCAGCCGTAATCGGTTGAATATACGTCATCAGTTTCTTGTTCAATCTTGTGGTAAGCTGTGTCAGTGCCGTTACTTTCAAAACTTCCGTCTTGTTCACAGATGATGTTTCCATTTGAATCGTATTTGTAGTATCGGTCTCCTGCTCTTACTAAACGGTGCGCAAAGTTTTCGTCATAGACATAAGTAAAGTTGTAATTAAGGTTATCACCTATATTTTTATGAGATGTAACACTTTCTTTAGAAACTTTACTTATCATATTACCAAGACCTATTTCATCAAATGTAAAAGTCTGTGAGTAG
>JAZNIQ010000195.1:0-1809 GCA_045577555.1 Candidatus Fimenecus sp. | reverse complement strand
ACTCAAGGCCGTGAACCTCACCATTCAGTTGGGCTTCAAGTATGCGGTGAGCACTATCGGATGGATACTGCTGCTCGTTGGTGTTGCCGTAGGTGTACTCACGGGATCCACTGGTTCCGTATGGTTTATGGTAGTGATGATTCTTGCCGGCTGCATGGTACTCCTGTACAACAGCCCCGGTAAGAACATCTTCCTCAATATCGGTCTTGGCCTGTGGGATACTTACAATATGGCTACGGGGCTTTTGGGTGATGTGTTATCTTACCTACGTCTCTTTGCTCTCGGTCTTTCAGGTGGAATTCTTGCCAGTGTGTTCAATAATTTAGCAACAGGTTTGAGCCCCGATATTCCAGTGGTGGGTTTTCTGGTTACAGCTCTTATATTCGTGGTAGGGCATGCTTTGAATATTTTTATGAATATTCTTGGAGCAGTTGTTCACCCGATGCGTTTGACCTTTGTTGAGTTTTTTAAAAATGCAGGGTACGAAGGCGGAGCAGCCGAATATAAACCTTTTAAGAAAAACAACTAAATCTATTTATTAATAACATTAAACAGTTTTACATTATGTCAACAACATTATTGGTTGCCTATATAGGCATTGGACTTATGATTGCCCTTTCGGGTATTGGATCTGCTTATGGTGTAACTATTGCAGGTAATGCAGCTCTTGGAGCTTTGAAAAAAGTAGATAAGTTCGGTAATTTCATTGTGCTTACTGCTCTTCCAGGTACACAGGGATTGTATGGTTTTGCTGGTTACTTTATTTTTCAAAACATTAATGCCGTGCTTAGTCCTGATATGACCTCTTTCCAAGCTGCAGCTATTTTGGGCTCAGGTGCCGCCCTTGGTCTCGTAGGCTTGTTCTCTGCTATCCGTCAGGGTCAGGTATGTGCCAACGGTATGGCCGCTATTGGTCAGGGACATGATGTCTTTGGTAAGACTCTTATTCTTTCGGTATTCCCTGAGCTTTATGCTATTGTTGCTTTGGGTGCTGTATTCTTTGTGAGTCAGGCTATAGTATAACTATTATGAGAGATTAAACATCCAATCGGCAGTACTTTACGAAGTGCTGCCGATTTCCTTTTATCGTGTAGGGCTTTTATGGTTTCGCAGGTTACTTCTTGCTCAACAGCTTCGGTATCCTCACCGCTGATATCACTTCACTGCAGGCAGCTGCTGTGTTTGGTGGTGGTATCGCCCTCGGTCTCGTAGGCTTGTTCTCTGCTATCCGTCAGGGTCACGACGTGTTCTCTAAGACTTTGATCTTCGCCGTATTCCCCGAGCTCTACGCTATCGTAGCCCTCGCAGGCGTGTTCCTCATCGGCTCAGCAGTAGCATAAATAGCCGTCTTGCGTAGCAGCCCCGAAATAGTGAACGGGCGTGCCATATGGCATGCCCGTTCTTTCGTTATATCGGCATCATCCCTGAAATGGGGTAGTGCATACGGTAGGAAAAGATTCAAATATGTATTCTCCGTTTTCTATCTGCCAATGTCCTCCAATGGGGTGTAATCCATTGTTATCTTGAATCTTAATGGCGGATACTATGTACGATTATCCATGTCTGTTTCCTATCTGTCATGAGGGTGAAATCCCTCTGAAATTATACTTCCAAAACACTCGGCGAAAGCCGACAAGCTGCGAGCCTTGTGCGATGCAGTCTCTGTGAGATTTGTGAGATCTGTGTGAAAATCAAATATTTGCGAGAGGAAAGCCTATTGGACATAGATTATTAAGACATCTTTTTAGAGCGATTTTATAATGCGTTTTCCCTGGTTTTATGGCTTCGCTTTTCACTACCTTCGCGAGG
>JAZNIQ010000194.1:0-10400 GCA_045577555.1 Candidatus Fimenecus sp. | reverse complement strand
AGAATTAAGCTTTGAAGAAATAAAATATCTTTGTAAACACTCACCTATTGAGCTTGAAATGTTCGTTCACGGTGCTTTGTGCATGTGTGTTTCAGGTCAATGCTTAATGAGTGCCGTACTTGGCTCAAGAAGTGGCAACAGAGGTCTTTGTGCCCAGCCTTGTCGTTTACCATTCAAAGTGCAAAAAGGCACAGGACACGATTTAAGCCTTAAAGATTTGTCACTTATTGAACACATACCGGAACTTTACAAAATAGGAATATGCTCATTTAAAATTGAGGGCAGAATGAAACGTCCTGAATATGTAAGTGCAGTTGTAAACGCTTGTAAAAAATCATTAAGCGGTGAATACAACCCATTGATTGAAAAAGATTTAAGCGATTTGTTTTCGCGTTCAGGATTTACTGACGGATATTATAAAAATAGGCTTGGCAGAGATATGTTTGGCTATCGCGAAAAAGAAAATGTGCAATCTGCAACAAAGGATTTGCTCTCAAAATATGCTTCTCTTTATGAAAAAGAACAGTCAAGATATAATATCGACTTTACATTTGAGGGTAAAATTAATCAGCAGGCAAAACTTATAGCAGAGTGTGACGGAATTTCGGTTTCAGTACATAGTGAAACACTTTGTGAAGCACCCATAAATCGTCCTATTTCCAAAGAGAGAATAAAAGATGCGCTTTCAAAATGTGGCGGAACACAATTTACAGCAAGGTACATCAATATTATTGGTGAAATTGATTACTCTCTCCCCATTTCTGCACTTAACTCAATGCGAAGAAATGCATTGGAATTACTTGAAAAGGAATTTTCAGAAAAAGAAGAAAGAATTTTATTATCTCCACCTGTTCCAACGAATATTGAGTCACTTAACTATCGTGAATACTATTTCCGTTTCGACAATATTAATCAGATTCCCGATGATATTGAAGCAGATTTGATTTTTGTTCCTTTGGGGACAGATGATAAAATTGTAAAAATCAATAACTATGGTGTAGAGTTATCCCACGGAATGTTTGGCAATGATGAAAAAACAAAAAAAATGCTTGAAAGTTCTTCTGCAAATATTTGTCTTTGCCATACACTTGATGCGGTTTCAATTGCAAAGAAATGCGGTAAAAAGGTTGTTGCCTCCCCTTCTTTAAACATTTTCAATTCTCTTTCAATGGATATGGCAAAAGAAATGGGAATTCACAAAGCGATTATTTCAAATGAGTGCACTATTGATAATTTTAAAAAGATTTCTGCACCGTTATCAAAGGGAATAACCGTTTATGGCAGAATTCCACTTATGCTAACAAGAAACTGTCCTGTAAAAAACGGAAAAAGTTGTGCAGATTGCAACCGTGAAAGTTATGTAACGGACAGAATGGGTGTTAAATTCCCCGTTAGATGCCATATGGGATATTCTGGAATTCTTAACTCCAGACCAATTTATATGGCTGACAGAATGGACGAAATCCCTAACTGTGATATTTTATTTTTCAACTTTACAACCGAAAGTAAAAAAGAAGTTCAAGAAATTTTGTCCGCATATTATAATGAAGAAAAGCCCACAGGAGAATTTACCCGTGGACTTTTATACAGAGGTGTTGAATAATGATTTTAAAGATAAAAAAAGTACGCGAAAATGCAAAAATACCAACAAGAGCTACTATGGGCAGTGCAGGTTTAGACTTATATGCTTGTATAGATGAGCCTATTACATTAAAAAAAGGTGATAAAGCAGTTATTCCTACAGGAATTTCAATCGGACTTGATGACCAACACTATGCTGCATTTATCCATTCAAGAAGTGGACTTGCCATAAAACACGGAATAGGACTTCTTAATTCTGTGGGTGTTATCGACAGCGATTATCGTGGTGAAATATGCGTTGGTATTATAAAACAAACTGACCCTGAATATACCATTCAGCCATTTGAAAGAATTGCACAGATGGTAATAAAACCTGTTGAGTTGCCTGAATTGGTTGAGGTGCAGGACCTTGACGAAACTGACCGTGGCACAGGAGGATTCGGGTCAACAGGAACAAAGTAAATACAAAATCAAAGCAGACAGCTCAATGTTTTCCGCTTTTTCATAACTTTTTGAAACAAAACTCATTTTTAAATACTCTTATATATAAAAGGAGGAATTGGAAATGAAAAAGATAGTTATTAAAATTATTGGCTTAATTCTTGTAGTTTTATTGTTATTTATTTCAGTTATAGCAATTGGATTAGGTATTTTAACTACTAAAGGCTACGGTATAACAAAAGGTAAATGCCTTGTAACTGCAACAGGCTCATATATGCTCATCGACGAGAACAATTCTCCCATTGTAATGAATAACCAAAGTGATAATGACATATTCGTTAACCTTTCAAGCGGTGATGAAATTCTTGTGCTTCACGATGGAATTCAAGAGTCATACCCTGCTGGCACGGGTGCGTATTACTGCAAAAAGTTGAATGACGGCAAGGTAGAGGATATTCCCGCATCGGTTATTAAAAGTCTTACCGAAACGGGTTGGCTTAAAAAAGAAATCAAGGGCACAAGAGTTGAATGTGTCGGCAATAATTACAAAATTTCTATTACAATCCCTGACGATTGGGCATATGAAAAAAGCACCTACAACAGCGATTGGATTTTTGAAAATCCCGAATTACTTATTGATAATCCTGAATACAGAGGATATACAGACACAATTGAATTTCACCCCGCAAATGAAGAAGATGGTCAAATAGTATTTCGTTTTGATGATAATTTCGGTGTGTGCGGTACAGGGCTTTCAGGTAAAACGATTTATCTGGGCAAGCACGCAGGTAATATGGGTATCTATGACAACAATGAAAAATGGAGCTTTATTGTAATGGATATGAATTATATAATCCTGAACGAAAGTGGTGATTGGTGGAGTGATTATGAAGATGAGGTTATGGAAATATTAAGCACTATAGATTATGAATAACAAAAAGCGGAGGACATACAGTTCTCCGCTTTTATATTACACTTGTTTTTTTACAAATTTTTCAACAAAACTTAAATGTGTGCCCTGAAACACTAAATTTAACTCTTTAAGCTTTGCAATGTCGTTTGCAAAATATAATGTACTTTTCTTCTTAAGTTTTACTGCCTCACATTTGTGCAAGACTTCTGCAACAAACTGCGTACAAAAATAGTGATTTTTTCTTTTAAATGGAATACCCAGAAAACACATAATCAGACCGAGTGTTGAATATTTAAGGTTTGCTTTATTTTCTTTATATGAAAGTACAGTTTCTTTTACACGGTTATACGTTTTGTCAGACACCTTTATTTCATATAATGCGCAAGGGAAAGAAGGTCTGCCGGTTTTTTCATATCTTGTAATACTTTCTACAAGAAACCCCTTGCTAACAAAGGTATAAAATGTATCCATATCCTCCTCTAATCCAACAGATGCATGTGTGTAAGGAAAGCGGGTATACCAACTCAGAAATTTCGCATTATTACCTGGATATCTTGTTAAAAGAACATAAATCCTCTTAAAAACCATATTTTTACCTCTTAAATATTTTTTGATTACAAATTCAGTATATCAAACTTACATTTATTTGGTCAAGTGGTATTTCTTGTCAGGACTGACAGACGCAAAGTATTACGGAAAAAACTATTTTATTTCTTCATACATTTCATTTGCCGTCTGCTTTGTGGCATATTCAGTTACGGTAATAACCTTATATTTTGTAATTTTTTCACCAAATTGAATTTCAAGAATATCGCCTTCTTTAACATCATAAGATGCCTTTACCACTCTGCCACTTACACTTACATGACCTGCATCACAAACCTCATTTGCAACTGTACGACGTTTTATTATTCTTGAAACTTTTAAAAATTTATCTAATCTCATACAACTTATCCTTTTTAATGAGTCGTCGAAAAAGGCAACTACTATGAAAAAAACAAGGGTCGCTTTTGGCGACCCTGATTTTTTGCAAAAGTTTAATTATTTAACTGCTGCTTTAAGAGCTGCGCCTGCTTTGAAAGCTGGAACTTTTGTTGCAGGAACTGTCATTGTTTCGCCTGTTCTTGGATTGCGAGCTGTCTTCTCTGAACGAGCGCGAACTTCAAATGTACCAAAGCCGATAAGCTGAACTTTGTCACCGTTTGCAAGTGCGTCTGTAACTGATGCGAAAACTGCTGCTACTGCTGCGTCTGCATCTTTCTTTGAAATGCCTGCTTTAGCTGCTACTGCTGCTACGAGTTCTGTTTTGTTCATGTTTTATTTCCTCCAAAAAATATTTCTCTTTATTTAAAAAGGATTTAATCCTTTTTAACCAAATCCCAAAGCTTGTCCAAAGTGGCCAAATCTGTGTTTTTCATATCGAGTCCTTGTTTTTCAGCCATTTTTTCAACTTTTGAAAAACGGTCGATAAACTTATCAGTTGAGTTTGTCAATGCCTCTTCACTATCAACCTTTACAAAACGGGAAACATTGACAACTGAAAAGAGTAAATCACCCAACTCTTCGTGAATATTCTGTTGATTTCCTGAAGAATAAGCCTCTTTAAGTTCATTTAGTTCCTCTGAAACCTTATCGAATGCACCGTCGGCAGAATCCCAATCAAAACCAACCTTTGATGCTTTTTTCTGTACTTTATCTGCACGCATCAGTGCCGGAAATTCCCGTGGAATTGAAAGCATTGATTCAGTCTGTGTTTTTTGCTGTTTTGTACGTTTTTTTATAACATCCCAATTTTCAAGAACCTGCTCACTTGTTTCAGCATTAACATCACCAAAAACGTGGGGATGACGCTCAATCATTTTTTTGCAGATTCCGTCGGCAACATCAGAAAGCTCAAATGCACCTTTTTCACGCTCAATCTGTGTATGGAAGACAACCTGCAACAAAACATCGCCAAGTTCTTCCAACAACAAATCTTTATCATCCTTATTGATCGCCTCAATAACCTCATAGGTTTCTTCAAGAAAATCACGACGAATTGATTTATGGTCCTGCTCCCTATCCCAGGGGCAACCACCGGGAGAACGAAGAATTTCAACAATATCAATCAAATCATTTATATCATAACGACTTTTAAATTTGAAATTGTCAACCATTCGTATCACCTTTATTTATTTTACTCTATAAATCCATATTTTGCAAGTATTTTTGCAATTTTTTCTCCTTTTGGAAGCATAACAACATCATCTTTTGAAAGTCCCTTGACAAAAAGCATTGAAATTACATAAACAACACCGCCAAAACCGATGCCAATCGCCAATGCAAAGATGTTCTTGAGAGAAAATTCAGGGATAAATCTGTTTGCAAGTCCGTAAGAGGTATATGCAGCAACACCACAAAGAATACCGCAGAAAATCGGTTTTACAAAAACTGAAATGAAATTAATTTTTATTCTTGTTGTTTTAAGAAGTGCAAACATATTGATTGCTACAATCACAACATAGCAAAGCACAGTACCTATTACCGCACCGTTGACATTAAGACTTGGAATTGACACAAAAATAAAGTTTGCAATAAGTTTTACAAGAGCACCTGCAGAGAGGGACACAAGGGGTACTTTTGTTTTATCGATTGCCTGAAGCATATTTGTCATTGGTTGGGAAAGTGCCATTAAGAAAATGGTGAAACCATATGCTGTAAGTACCGGTGCTGCAATTGAGACACCACTTGCAGCGTCACCGCTGCCATAAAATGCAGCAAGGATTGGTTGTGCCAACACACCCATACCGATTCCGCAAGGCATAGCCACAAGCATTGTAATTCTCATAACAGACTCAATCGCAATTCTGACATTTCTTTTGCTTCTTTGGGCCCAAGCAGCAGAAAGGGTTGGAATTGCACTGATTCCCAATGTCATTGTAATTGAAGGAATAAGATTTCTGAAATCGATTGAAAGTGAATATGCACCATAAAGAAAATCCTTAATATCTGCATCAAGAATACCTGTAAGTTCAGTACTGTAAAGATTTCTGATAAAATCAAGGTTGTTGATTACCATATGTTCAAGACGATTCTGTATTGTAATTGAATCAATAAGATTTGTAACACTGAAAACAAGTGAACTGAGTGCAACAGGAATTGCAAATTTTAAAAGTTTGCTTGCAACTGCACCTGCTTTTTCAGGTTTTGGTGCTGATGCCAATTCTGTTTTGGTAATTCGGTCACCTTTGACATTATGAAGAATTATAAGATAAATAACACCGATAATTGTTCCTATAGTAACACCTGCAGCAGCACCTGCAGCGGCATATGGATATATGGCACTCAATGCTTCATTTTCATTTGCAACAGTTCTTCCAAAAACAGTAAGTCCCTGCTCAAAGCGTGAATAACCATAATTAATAACAAGTCTTGCACAAAGAAGTCCGAAAATGAGTTTTCCTACCGCCTCAAAAACCTCTGAAACAGCAGTAGGTGTCATATTCGAAAGACCATTATAATATCCTCTGTAACTTGACATTACACAGCAAAAGAAAATGGAAGGAGTAATTATAAACACCGCAGGAAGAGCATCCATATTTTTTGCTGAAAAAGCATAGGGATAAGCAAGGATGAACATTGTCAATGTACCCAAAATACCAACCAACAAGAATATACGCTTACTTACCTTATGAATAATCTTAACGTCACGGTATTTTCCCATAGCCATTGCTTTTGAAACCATATTGGAAATCGCAACAGGAAGTCCGGCCATTGAAACTGTGTATATCGGCACATAAAGGTTATATGCTGAATCAAAATAACCCCTACCCACAGTTCCAATCATATTGGAAAGCGGAATTTTATATATTACACCTATAACTTTGACAATAAGTGATGCAATGCTCAAAATAAGAGCACCGTTAAGCAATGTCTGGTTTGTTCTTTTTTTGTCTGCCAATTTATATCACACCTTTAAAGATATTCAATCTCCTAAAAATTCACGAAGCAACGAGCTACCCGGTACTTTTTCTTCGGAAATACTGCAAAAACTTTCCAATGCTCTGCAAAGTTTGTTTGCATCATTTTTAAATTCATCTGAAACATCACATTCCTTAAGCAAAGGTAGTGCCTGATGCTTTAACACACAAGGTTCGTAAAGATGAATTGTGTTGGCTTTTATATCTGCATTATCACGGAACGGAAAAAGGTATTCATCCTCTCCTGCCGTAACATTTTTCCAAAGTCTGTATGTGTTTTCCACAGAACTTGCACGAAATTTATAATCGCGCACCATTCTGCGAATAAAACGCATATTTCTTTTATTTAAAACAATATTTCCGTTTTCATCATAAATTCTTGATGAAACATTAATATAAATTTTTAAAAGCTTTCCTTGAATTTTATCCGTAATTACAGGGTTAAGCGCATGCAATCCCTCAATTATAACAACGTCTTCATTACCAAGTTCAATTTCATTAAACTGTGTCTCACTTCTTTTTCCTGTTGTGAAATCAAAAACAGGAGTTTGCACTTTTTCTCCACGCAATAAAGCATTTACTTTGTCTTCAAAGCATTGTAAATCAAGGGCATAAACTGTTTCATAATCCTGAGTACCGTCGGGAAGATAAGGAATATCTTCACGGTTAAGATAAAAATCATCAAGACTTAAAACATAAGTCATAACACCTTTTGCTTTTAGACCCTCTTTAATTTTTCGTGCCGTTGTGGTCTTGCCTGCAGAAGACGGCCCCGCAAGCATCACAATTTCTCTGCCACTTTCTGATACGATTCGTTCCACAATATCCGATATGATTTTCTCGTATCTGTTTTCACAGTTTTTTATAAACTCATCAGGGGTAACCTTTGCCATTTCATTGATGTATTCAGTTTTATTATTTAAATTAGCCATTACACAATACCTCACACATTATAATGAATATGTATGGTAAAACTCAGTTATTCTTTTCTTTCTTTCACGAAGTTCATCATATCCTGAAATGTACTCAAAAGGATATTTAAAATTAAAAATCCTTTCAATTTCATCTCCCACAGGTGCTTTAAGTTTTGTAACAGCACCGCCACCACAGGACAAAATTGTATGACATTCTTCCATCATAAAAATATTGTAAATGCACTCTGTATTATCTTTTGCCCAACCAACATTTTCAAGACTTCCTGCCGATTTTGACTGACGATACATATAATACGGATGATATTTTCCGGTCAGTTTTTCATATGTGTAATCAAGCATTAAGGCTGCCAAATTAGCATTTTCCACCGCAATTTTAGGTGAAGTCTGACCGATGCCCGAAGCTCTTTTAACTGCAAGCGTATGAACTGTAATATTTTCAGGGTCAAGGCTGATTGCTGTATCAAGAGAGTATTTAAATCCGTCAAGATTATCCGTTGGCAGTCCAGCTATAAGGTCCATATTGATATTATCAAAGCCAATTTTCCTTGCTAATTTAAAAACTCGTACCGTATCATCTGCATTATGTCGTCTGCCAACAACTTCAAGAACAGAATTGTTAAATGTTTGCGGATTTATGCTTATTCTGTCAACTTTGCTATCCTTTAATACCTGCAATTTTTCTACTGTAATTGTATCCGGACGACCTGCCTCAACAGTAAATTCGCGACAGGTACTTAAGTTAAAATTTTCCTGTATGGAATCAATTATTATTTTTAACTGCTCTGCTGAAAGTGTAGTGGGAGTTCCGCCACCTATATAAATACTTTCAAGATTCAAGTTGTTTTTTCTTGCTATTTCTCCTGTTTCTGCGATTTCCTTTGCAAGCAATTCGACATATCGTGGTAATAGATTTTTTGCTTTTTCATTTTCTACCGAATGAGAAACAAAGGAACAATAACTACATCTTGATGGACAAAACGGAATTGAAACATAAAGGCTGAAAGAATCAGGTTTTGATGTTGCAATAATTCTTTCTTCACAATCTGCAACTGTTCTTGCAAGACTGAATTTTTCTTTTGAAACGAGCAAATCATTTTTAAAATATTCTTCCGTTTTATCTCTGCCCATTAACTTTTCTGTGTTTATAAGCAATTTAGACGGTCTTACGCCTGTTAACACACCCCATTTAGGATAGAAGCCGGTATATTCACCGAAAACGGAATATACCATTCTGCCCATCTGCATTTCATTGTCCTCGCACAAGGGAGCGGTAAGTGTCTTTTTATAATCGTCAAAATTTACCACGACTTTTATTTCATCAGTAACCGATGTCAGCAAAGTGAAATCATCACATTCATCATATACAACCTGAATTTTTTCGTCCGGCATAAATATTCTGACTAATTTTTCCATTTCATAATGGAACTTATGGTTAACTACAAGTAATTTCATTATCTTCTTCTGAAACGAGTTCTCATATAACGATTGTTTTCACGCTCATAGTCAAGGGTTGTTGACTCTTCATGTCCGGGATAAACCACATAGTTACCCTCCAACTCTCCTATTTTTGCAAGGGAGCGTAACTCCTGACGACCATTGCCGCCATAAAAATCCGTTCTGCCTGCACAAAGACGGAAAAGTGTATCACCTGAAAACATAATTTTTTCATCTTTTAAAAGATAGCAAGCACCACCTAATGTATGCCCGGGTGTGTGCATAACTGTAATTTTAGTATTACCAAATGGAATTTCTGTTCCATCTTCTGCTACAATTTCTGCATTCACTACAGGCATTTCGTAACCTATACAATTCTCATTAAACAAATTTTTATCCCCATCAGAAAGCAATTCTACATCGTCCTTATGGATTACGACTTTAGCACCTGTTGTTTCTTTTACAAGTTTTGCACCGCATATATGGTCAAAATGACCATGTGTAAGAAGAATGTATTGAACATCCTTTCCGCTGAGTTCGTGAATTAAACTTTCTTCAGGCAATGAAGGGTCAACAACAGCAGTAGCCCCTGTCTCTTCATCTGTAACAATATAAGTATTTGTTGTAAAGCCATTTCCCATAACTGCCAAATGTTTTTTTACTGTAATCATATCTTTTTACTTCTTTCTCCAAATTTCCGAATCATAAAGGATTGTTACTGGGCCATCGTTAAGAAGTTCAACCTTCATATCAGCACCAAAAACACCTTTTTCCACTTTTTTTACGCCGTTTTCCAAAAGTTTATTGCAAAAGTATTCATACAACTCATTGGCACGGTCGGGATATGCTGAACGGATAAAAGAAGGTCTGTTGCCTTTTTTTACATCCGCACAAAGAGTGAATTGAGAAACTGCTAATATTTCACCATTCACATTTTGAATATCAAGGTTCATTTTTCCATCGTCATCCTCAAAAACACGAAGTGTCGATGTTTTTTTAGCAAGAATTTCCGCATCTGCTTCTGTATCGTCATCCATAACGCCTAACAGAATAAGGTATCCCTTATCAATTTTTGAAACAAGTTCACCATCAACAGTAACACTTGCTTTTGATACTCTTTGAATTACTGCTTTCATA
>JAZNIQ010000193.1:0-11337 GCA_045577555.1 Candidatus Fimenecus sp. | reverse complement strand
GAACGACATGGCTACGATCCGACTTGAATGGGAATTCGGCGGATTGCCCTGGTGGATTCAGGCTGATGAAAATATGGAAATTCGTTGTTCAAATAAAGCGTATATTGAACGCTTTGATAAGTATCTGGATAAGCTTTTTGACGAAATCAGACCACTTCTCTGCACCAATGGCGGACCTGTAATTATGATGCAATGTGAGAACGAATACGGATATTACGGTGACGACAAAAACTACCTTGCTTATTTGCGTGATGGTTATATAAAACGTGGGGTTGATGTTCCGCTTTTCACATCTGATGGTACATCTAAAGAAAATCTCCTTGACGGCAGTATAGAGGGTTGTTTTTCAACTCTTAACTTTGGTAGCAGAGTAGAAGAAAACTTTAAAGCGCATGACGAACTTTTTCCCGATTCACCTAAAATGTGCATGGAAATGTGGAATGGTTGGTTTGATGCTTGGGGCGATGAAAAGCACCATACAACCTCTGCTGAGGATTATGCAAAAGTAGTTGATGATATGCTCTCACGCGGAAGCGCTAATATGTATATGTTCATTGGCGGTACAAACTTTGGGTTTACAAGTGGTGCAAACCATTATGAAAGATTTGCTCCCGATGTTACAAGTTATGATTATGATGCCATTCTTACCGAATGTGGAGATGTTACACCAAAGTATCACGCTGTCCGCAATGTGATTAAAAAATATGTTGATGGGGAATTGCCTGAAATTCCCGCAAATCGTGAAAAAAAGGCATATGGTGTCGTTGAACTTAATAAAGTTGGCGGACTTTTTGATAATTTTGAAAATCTTGCAACTGCAAAACATAATGATGTGCCACTCTGTATGGAGAAGAATGGTCAAGGTTACGGATATATAGCATACACCACAATTCTTAATCGTGATTATAGTGATACAACTCTTTCATTTGAAAGCCTTGGTGACCGTGCACAGATATACATAAATCGTGAACTTGTCGGCATTGTATATATCAATGATGAAAAGCTTGAAATAAAGATTAATGCTAAAGCAGGTGACAGGCTCACAATCCTATGCGAAAATATGGGCAGAGCAAACTTTGGCTCAAAAATGATGCGTAAAAAAGGTATAGTAGGCAGATGTTTGCTCGGTAGTATAATTCATTTTAACTGGGATGTTTACTGCCTTGAAATGGATAATCTTGACAAAGTTGTCTATTCCGGAGAACAACCTGTTGAGAAATCTGCCTTCTATAAAGGTACCTTTGTTATTGATGAAGCAAAAGATACTTTTATTAAGCTTGATAATTTCACAAAAGGCTTTGTGACAATTAACGGTTTAAATATAGGTAGATATTGGGAAATCGGGCCACAACAAACTCTTTATCTCCCGGCATCATTACTCAGTGTTGGCGAAAATGAAATCATAGTGTTTGAAAGTGACGGTATAAAAGGAACACCACAAATTGAATTTTGCAAAACACCAATTCTTGATAATAATTAATAAACGACAAAAGCAGAGAAGAATCAAATCTTTTCTGCTTTTGCTTTTAATATTGCTCTTTGAAAACATTAATTATTCTTAAAACGGTAAAGGCTATTATCCCAACGGTCAGTGTTGTTTCAAGAATTTTAAGACATTTCAGCGTTCTGCCAAGTCCTGAAATTATACTTATATCATTACTCATATTCATTATATTATTCCCCACTTGTTAAAAGAACACCGTGTGCGATTGCTGGTATGCTTTCACCTTGAAAAGTTGATGTTGGTGAGAGCAATGCCCCCGTACCCACAAAAAGAACTTTGTTCAATTCTTTTGATTGTAATTTTTTCATAATTAGTGAATTTACTACCGACGCGCTACATCCGCAACCCGAACCACCTGCGTGAACATCCTGTGCTTTTAAATCATAAATCATCAATCCGCAGTCTTTGTGAACAGGTGAAATGTCAATACTAAAATCCTTTTTTAACAAATCAATTAAAAGCTCCGAACCAACCTTGCCCAAATCACCTGTTAAAATCATATCGTAGTCTTCGGGTTGTGTATTCGTATCATTGATAAAACTTTGTATGGTCTCCGCAGCCGCCGGGGCTAATGTCAAGGGTGGACTATAATTTTCTAAAAAACAAATGAATAATAACAAGTCAGACTTGACATAATAAGTGTGTATATGTATAATAAAAGTACAAATATGACTTGTTATTTGGAGAAGATAATATGATAATCACTAATTTGAGTAACGAAAAGGCAATATTATCAGAAATAGGAAATCGCATTCAGCAATATCGTGTTTCATTGAACATTACACAGGCTGATTTTGCAAAAGAATGTGGCATTTCATTAAAAACACTTGCTCGTATTGAAAATGGCGATGACCTAAAAATGTCAAATCTTATTAAAATTTTGAATGCATTTAATATCGTTGAAAATTTAAATGTTTTAATACCTGAACCACAACCCGACTATAAAGCAATGTTTGAAGAAAAAAATAAAAGAAAACGTGCAAGACCTGACAAGAAAAAGTCAGACGACAATTGGGTTTGGGGAGAAGATAAGGAGAATGAAGAATGAGTAATGTAAATACAGTCCGTGTTAAAATGTGGGGAACAACTATCGGTTATCTTCATCAGGACGATACTGGAATTGTTGGATTTCAATATGATGACGACTTTTTAAAAAGTAATATTGAAATTTCACCTATTAAAATGCCTTTATCAACTATTACTTATTCCTTCCCTGCTTTGCCCGAACAGACATTTCACGGTCTTCCGGGTATGGTTGCCGATTCTCTCCCGGATAAATTCGGTAATATAGTTATTAACAGATATATAGAGAGTCAGGGGAGGACAGCGGATAGTTTATCTGCTATAGAAAAGCTATGTTACGCAGGCAAAAGAGGTATGGGTGCATTGGAATATGAGCCATCACAGGAAATTATAAATATGAATGAAACGGTTGACCTTGATGCTTTAACAAAATTGGCATCTGAAATATTGTCTGAAAAAGAACAGATTCACATTGAGAAAAATGATAATCTTATGGCACAGTTAATGGAATGTGGTTCTTCTGTTGGTGGAGCAAGAGCAAAAACTCTTATTGCGTGGAATCCTGAAACAAATGATATTCGTTCAGGTCAGGTTGATGCAGGTGATGGCTACGAGTATTGGCTTTTGAAATTCGATAATATTAAGAATAACAAAGATAAAGATGCTCGACCTGATGACGGTGAATATACAAAGGTTGAATATGCTTACTATCTTATGGCTCTTGATGCAGGTATTGAAATGAATGAGTGCAGACTTTATAAAGAAAACGGTAGTGCTCATTTTATGACAAAGCGTTTTGACCGAAAAGGGATAAAGGGTGAAAAGCTCCATATGCAATCCCTTTGTGCTTTGGCACATATGGATTTCAATTCACCGCGAGTTTATTCATACGAAGAAGCTTTTGCAGTAATGAAACAACTTAAACTTCCATATAGTGACTTTGTTCAGATGTTCAAACGAATGGTGTTTAATGAATATGCAAAAAACTATGACGACCATACAAAAAATATATCATTTCTTATGGACAAAAAAGGCGTATGGTTATTGTCACCTGCATACGATGTAACTTTCTCATACAGAAAAGACAGCATATGGGTTAAAGCACACCAGATGCTCATTAACGGAAAATCTGATAACATAACTGAAGAAGATTTGCTGTCAGTTGCTGAAAAAGTAGGCATCAAAAAATCCGATGCAATAAAATGTATAGAACAGGTTAAACAATCTGTTTCAAAGTGGGAAGACTTCGCATCACAGACAGATATGTCAAAAGGTAACATTGAGAAGATTAAAAATGTTTTATGTGTATAAATTTAACGGATAACCAAAATGATTCTTCGACAAAATTGATGGTTTCTTCCGTTCCCTCTTCGGCACAACAAGGATTTATGAAAACTAAATTATAATAATCAACTTAAACAGAGGAGAATAATCTCCTCTGTTGTTTTGTCTTTTGGCATAATCCACCTTTAAATGCATAGCATTTTTATCCATTATGGGGTCATATAGGGGAGTTCCATGAAAACGCCAAGGATATGCGAAAAGCATACCGTAGGCAATGCTTGTTACCACAAGAATAAGATCTTTTTAAAAACTGACATTTACAAAAGCTCTTCACGATTTCACAGAAAAGAATATGTGACAGTTAAAATCAACAACAGAAAAACACATTAAATTTTTGATTGAGAAATGTGTTTATTAGTGGTATTATAATTTTATAACAAATAATGTTTAAGCACCTGTGGAGTGGTACAGATGAAAGCAAAACTCAAAATTGTAATTTCAGTTTTATTGGTGGTGATTTTCGTGTCAGGGATATATGTGAGCAACATGTTTGGATTCTTCAATGGTGGAAACTATGGCGAATATTCCCTCAAAAATACAACTACCGTTGCCAATAGTCCAATAAAAGATAAAACTGTTATATTCCTTGGCAGTTCCATTACTTTCGGATATGGCTCAATGGGAGTAAGTTTCGCAGATTTCCTTGAAAAAACTGACGGAATTATTGCCATAAAAGAGGCTGTGTCAGGCACTACTCTTGTTGATGTTAAGGACAATTCATATGTATCACGAATGAAGACTATCGACAAGAATATCAAAGCAAATGCCTTTGTCTGCCAACTCTCAACCAACGATGCAACAAAGGAAATGCCACTTGGTGAAATCAGCACAAGTTACGATATAAATGATCTCGATACACAAACTATCGCAGGTGCAATCGAGTACATAATCGCCTATGCAAAAGGCACTTGGAATTGTCCTGTAGTTTTCTACACTCAAGCAAAATATGACAGCGAACATTATGCTAAAATGGTGGATTTATTACTTGAAATTCAAAAGAAATGGGACATAACTGTAATCGACTTCTGGAATGATTCAGAAATAAATAACATTACCGAAGACCAACGCAAAATCTATCTCATTGACCACATCCATCCAACCAAAGCAGGCTACAAAGAATGGTGGTTACCAAAATTCCAAGAAACTTTGTATGAGGTAATTAAATGAGCCTTGAAACCAAGATTACAATCATTCGTAGTAACAGAAAAACGCTTTCAATAGAATTGAAGCCCAACGAAATAATCGCTCGTGCGCCTATTCGTATGAAAGAAAAAGAGATATACAAATTCATTGAGTCAAAGAAAGATTGGATTGATAAGCATCTTGCTAAACTTAATGAAAGACAGAAGGTTTTGGATGATTTAAAGCCTTTCACACAAGAAGAAATCAAGCAATTTACAGCAAAGGCAAAAATTGATATTCCAAAGCGTGTAGAGTTTTATGCAAAGCAAATCGGTGTAACATACAACAAAATCACTATCAAATGTCAACACACTCGTTGGGGCAGTTGTTCATCAAAGGGTAATTTGAATTTCAACTGTCTTTTGGTGTTGCTACCTGATGAAATTATTGACAGTATTGTGGTGCATGAGTTGTGCCACATAAAGCAAATGAATCATTCAGCACAATTCTATGCAGAGATTGATAAGGTCTTTCCAAACTATAAAAAATGTCACCACTGGCTAAAACAAAACGATGGAATGTACCTGAATCGCATTCCAAAATAAGGAGATAACTATGCCACTTAAAATTATTCGTCAGGATATAACTAAAATAGAATGTGATGCCATTGTGAATCCATCCAACACATATTTGTGTCCGGGTGGTGGAGCAGATTTGTCAATCCACGAGGTTGCAGGTCCGGAATTGTTGAAATATTGCGAACAACTTGGTGGATGTGAAGTAGGTCAGGCAAAAATCTCACCTGCATTTAATTTGCCTTGCAAGTATGTTATATACACAGTAGGACCGGTCTGGGAAGAATCCCAAAGCCCTGAAGAAATGCTTGTGTCTTGCTACAAAGAGTGCTTGAAACTTGCAAAAGAGAACAATTGCGAGACCATTGCATTTCCACTTATCGCATCGGGGACTTACGGATTCCCAAAACAGTCCGTATTGAAGATTGCAACGAGTGTCATCAGCGATTTCCTTTTTGAGAATGAAATGCTCGTTTACCTTGTGGTGTATGATAAAAAGTCGTTTGAAATCAGCGAAAAACTGTTCTGCGATGTGGCATCGTATATCGACGATACATATGTTGAGCAGAACGATTTTATGTATAGTTTTCAATCAGTACCTTTGGTAGAGCACAGACGCAAAGAGTCATTTTTTGGACGAGCAAGACGAGCAGAAACTCGTGCATCAATTCCGATGGATATTGATGAATGTTATAGCAAGGAAGCAACTCTAAAAGATATACTCAAGCAGATGGACAAGGGTTTTGCAGACACGCTTTTCTACTACATCGACAAGAAAGGCATCACAGATGTTGAGGCATACAAGCTCTCAAATGTGAATAAAAAGACCTTCTCAAAAATCAAGTGTGACCCAAATTACAAGCCAAGTAAACTAACTGCAATATCATTCGCAATCGGTCTTAAACTTGACCTTGACGAAACAACTCATCTGCTCAAAACAGCAGGCTACAGTCTTTCAAATTGCAATAAATTTGATGTAATTATCCAGTACTTCATCGAAACAGGAAATTACAAAACCATCTTTGATGTGAACGAAGTGCTGTACCAATTCGACCAACAGTTGTTGGGAGTGTAATATGTTCAGTAGTAAAACTAAGAATTTATTTTAGATACGGGGTGGTATAATGGAATTTTTAACTGAAGAGTTAATGAAGAAATACAGAGAAGAATGTGATAAGGCAAAAAGCAATTTGGAAGCACCGTTAATCGGCACAGTAACAGCTCCAATATGTAAATCGTGTAAATTTTTCGATATTAAGTCTGACCCTTGGAATCCCAAATGTGAAAAAAACGGAGAAGTACCGAGACAGTATTTGGCGGCAAACGATTTTAATTGTCCTAAATATCAGATTATAGATAACTGTCCTATATCATTTTTGCCTTTGCACATTCAACGAAAATTAAAAGAATAATAATTCAGATTTGTAGGGGATACCCGTAATAAAAGTCTCTCGTCAAGAGACCTTTTTAAGTAAATAACTCGTTATAATGTGGTTGTAAGGTTGAAGAAACCCACAATCACATTATTTTTTTGGAGGAATTTACAATGAAGAAAAACTTAACAGAACTCGTATTTATTTTAGACAGAAGTGGTTCGATGTCAGGTCTTGAAAGAGACACAATCGGTGGTTTTAACGCTATGATTGAAAAGCAGAAAAAACAGGATGGTGAATGTATCGTATCAACTGTGCTTTTTGATGACGAAAGCAGAGTAATCCACGACAGAGTAAGCCTTGATGAAATCAGACCAATGACAGAGGATGACTATTTTGTTGGTGGATGCACAGCACTTATTGACGCTATCGGTGGTGCGATTCATCATATCGGCAATGTCCACAAATATGCTCGTAATGAAGATGTCCCTGAAAACACAATTTTCATCATCACAACTGACGGTCAGGAAAACGCAAGTCATCGCTATTCTTCTAATAAGGTTAAACAGATGATTGAAAGACAGAAAGAAAAATACGGTTGGGAATTCTTGTTCATCGGTGCGAATATCGACGCAGTTGAAACTGCAAAACGCTATGGAATCGACCGTAATCGTGCAGTTAATTACAATGCCGATGCACAGGGCACATCAGTTTTGTACGAAACAGTTTCAAAAGCAGTTTGCAATGTCCGTGCAAGCAAATGCATGGCAGACGACTGGAGCGCCGAAATTGATAACGATTTTAGAAATCGCAAAAAGAGATAAGTCCGTTTTTCATTATTCGACTTAACTAAAAGCAAAACGCCTATGAGGTTAGATGTTGTTTCTAACTTCATAGGCATTTTTGTGTGGTTCTATAACCTTATTTCAATCGATAATAGCAAGTGTTTTTACCATTACCCTCACGTTTTATTTCTTCGGATTCAACCATCTTTCGTAATGCACCTTCGATGGTACTTATACTGAGTGAAGGACAAAGTTCACGAATATCTTGCTTTGTGAATCGACCGATTTTAATTTTTGTTGCTTTTCTCGCAATTTCAATTGCAGGGAGTTTATCTTCAATCAGTTCAAATCGTTCTTCAAAGTCCTTGTATGCAGCAAGAATAGTTCCAAGAAGGTATTTAATGAAAGGAACATTGTCTTCATTTCCTTCATGCCAACCAACCTGAGCCTGGTTCAGTGCATTATAATAAAGATCCTTGTTTTTGGCGATTTTAGATTCAAGTGAAATGTACTTACCAACATAAAAACCACTTCTGTAGAGGAGTAGTGTTGTAAGTAGACGACTCATTCTGCCGTTGCCATCGTTGAAAGGATGAATGCAAAGGAAATCATGAATGAAAATCGGAATAGCAATCAATGGCTCGACTTCCATATTACCGATAACTCTGTTGAGTTCCTCACAAATCTTATCAAGTGCCTCGGGTGTCTCAAAAGGTGAAAGTGGAGTGAACAAAGTTACATTATGACCATCAGGATATGTGGCACTTATATAATTCTGCACACTCTTGGTTTTGCCTGCCATAGGGTTGTTCATATGGCTGTATAACATCTTGTGAAGTTGAAGAATATAATTCTGAGTCAATGGAATCGCATCAAAGCTTTCGTGAATCACATTCAACACATCACGATAGCCTGCGATTTCCTGTTCATCACGAGTCCTTGGAGTAGTCTTTTCTTCAACCAACTGTTTAACACGAGTGCTTGTTGTAACGATACCTTCAATAGCATTTGAAGCCTCGGTGCTTTGTATCTTTGCAATTTCAACGAGCTTTTCAAGTTTTTCAGGCTGTTGCTTAAGATACAATTCTTGTTTTCCTGCCTCTTTATAGATAGCAGCAATCAAACCAAGGATGTCAGAATCCCATTTTTGCTCTTTAATTTTGGAGTAATTAAAAGTTCTCATTCCCTTACCTCCTTACTAATTCCCTTATATTTTAGTGTAAAATAAGGGAAAAGTCAACCTTTTAAGCAAATATTCCCTTAATATTATATGTAAAATAAGGGAAATATGTATGTTTGTTACCAATTAGTATTTCCTATAAAATCACGAAAATTGTCACAAAATGTCGTAATTTTTCGATTTATATTAAATAGGGTATTTATGTCCGTAAAAACTCCCTATAAAGCAAACTCTTTATTTGACACAACACGACTTTTTGGTGTAAAATATATTTAATTATAGGTAATTTTTAGCTTAGGGGAATTAACATGATTACAGGCGAATTAAAAGCAAAGATTGATAAGATTTGGGATACTATCTGGACAGCAGGTATTTCATCACCAACAACCGTTCTTGAGCAGATTACATACCTTATGTTTATGAAGCTTCTTGATGATAATGAAATCAGAAAAGAAGGTAATGCCGCTGCTCTTGGTTTTCCATATAAGAGCAAGATTTTCAAAGACGGTGAATTCACACCTGACGATGGTAATACAAGCATTGCGTATAGTGAACTCCGTTGGAAAAAGTTCCATAACTCAGAGCCAAATGTAATGTTTGATACTGTGAGAAATTTTGTATTCCCGTTTATCAAGTCAGTTAACGGTGAGGGTAAAGATACTGCTTTCTCTCGCTTTATGAACGATGCTGTTTTCCTTATTCCAACACCAAAGGTGCTTGCAGTCTGTGTTGATACCCTTAACGAAATCGATATGAGTAATAAGGACATTATGGGTGATGTTTATGAATATTGCCTTGGTCTTATGTCCTCTGCAGGTGCATTAGGTCAGTTCAGAACACCTCGTCATATTGTTGATATGATGGTTGAACTAGTCCGTCCTAATCTTGACGATAAAATTCTTGACCCTGCCATGGGTAGCGCAGGTTTCCTTTTGGGTAGTGCAAAATATATCCAGAATAATTATAAAACTGAACTGATGCGTAAGGATGTAGCAGAGCATTATAACAAAACAATGTTCAATGGTTTTGATACTGACCCGACAATGCTTCGTATCGGTGCTATGAATATGCTTCTTCACGGTGTTGAGGAGCCAAATATTGACCGTCAGGATTCACTTTCTGATGATAATACTGTCCGTGAAGAATATTCTCTTATCCTTGCAAACCCACCATTCACAGGTAGCGTTTTTCAGGAAGATATTAGTAAAGATATTCTTGCACTTTGCAAAACAAAGAAAACAGAACTCTTGTTCCTTGCTTTGTTTATAAAATCACTTAGAATCGGTGGCAGATGTGCATGTATCGTTCCCGATGGTGTTCTTTTCGGTTCATCAAATGCACATAAGTCAATCAGAAAAGAACTTATTGAAAATAATTGCTTGCAGGCTGTAATTTCAATGCCATCAGGTGTGTTCAAGCCTTATGCAGGTGTTTCAACTGCTGTCCTCGTGTTTAAGAAAGACCAATCAGGCACAAAAGATGTGTGGTTCTATGATATGCAGGCAGACGGATATACACTTGACGATAAGCGTACACCTATTGACGATAACGATATCCCTGATATCATCGCACGTTTCCACAATCTTCAAGGTGAAGCGGATAGAGAACGCACAGAAAAATCTTTCTTCGTCGGTAAAGACGAAATCGTGTCAAACGACTATGACCTTTCAATCAATAAGTATAAGAAAACCGAATATGTGCCGATTGAGTACCCAAGTACCGAAGAAATCATGGCAAACATTCGTGAATTAGAAATTGAAATCGGGTCAGCGATGGATGAACTTGAAAAAATGCTTGGATTAAACTAATTTTTTAAGTTTTTAGTAAAACAAATTCGGATTTGTAGGGATGAATGTATGAATAGTTGTGTAAAAGACATCTTACAAGATGATTTTTGGATAATGCCACAAACACCGGAGTATATTGAAGAAGGTATTCCGTATATAACTTCAAAGAATATAAAGAACGAAAAAATAGATTTTTCTAAAGTTAATTATATTTCACAAGAAGCATTTGAAAAAATTTCAAAAAACAGACCTATTTTAGTCGGTGACATACTCATAAGTATGATTGGCACATTGGGTGAAACAGCAGAAGTAACTGTAAATGACGGTGTGTTTTATGGTCAAAATATGTTTTTGATTAGATTGGATGAAAGTAAAATAGATAAACGATATTTCCTTAATTATTTTAAATCCAATTATGTAAAAAGAGCATTGGCTGAAAAACAAAATCAGTCAACGCAAAAATACCTTAAAGCTAATCATATAGAAGACTTATATATTCCCGTTCCAACGGTAGAACAACAACGAAATGTTGCTTGTATTTTAGATAAAATCAGTGAAATGATAAATTTTCGTAAACAGCAACTCCAACAACTTGATGAGTTAGTCAAAGCCAGATTTGTCGAACTGTTTGGTGACCCTGAAAC
>JAZNIQ010000192.1:0-2205 GCA_045577555.1 Candidatus Fimenecus sp. | reverse complement strand
CATTTAGAAATTGAAGTTGAATCAGTCATATGACCGATAAATGTACCAACATGCCAACAGCCGCCTGTATCAACATCAACATCTACATAAGAAGAGGAAATATTTGAACCTGCAGCGTAGCCTATAAGTCCGCCATGCTGTGAGGATTTACCCTTTACAGAACCTGTGGCAGCACAATGGTTTACTGTTGTGTTGTTAGCTCTGCCTATCAATGTTGCAGTGGCCTGATAATCAAGAAAGGCTTTGTAAGAGATCTTACTGCTTTCATCGGAGCTTGTGTATCTACCGTCCATCTGACCTACAATCGATGAATAAACGGTTGCATTAATCAAATAAATATTAGCTATGTAAGCACCGTCAGTGTTTCCGAAAAGTGCTGTCTCATAAAAGAAAGGAGCTGGTTGACCCATGGCATCGGGATAATCTGATTCGCCTAAAAATTCATGGTTGAACAATTCGCCCTTCGCATTGTAAATATTAAGATTCAAAATGGCATATAAGGGTAATCCATCCGAACCTAAATCACAGGTGAAAGTTCCTGTGAAAGGCTTTGTGGAATCGTCGCCTATCGGAACAAAACCATTCTTGAAAAATTTACTGTTTGTTGAGTAACCACTCATATCAATGGTTGCGGCAAGTTTATAATAAGCAGAAAGATCGTTTCGCATATTATAAAGATCGTCAGCAGTTTTTACCAAATATGGATCTTTCTTTGTTCCGCTTCCTCCGCTAAAGGCGGCTGAAGAGGAAAAAGCACACATAGCCATCATGGATAAAACCACACTACAAGCTAATAAAAAAGATACTGTTTTTTTCAAAAAACTCTTTTTTATCATAGATTATCATCCCTTTTCTTGAAAAATTTTTTAGACAATTTGCCTATTATCTAAATTTACAGTTATATTATATCAAAATACCCATAATCTTTAAACTCGAAAATGGTTGTTTTGTATAAACTTTTGTTACTTTTTTTGGAGATTTAGCACTATATTCCCTATATATATCAAAACACAAAATCCCTCTGCGTTTAACAGAGGGATTTTGTTTAAACTATGCATTTAATCGCTTTGTGTTTTATGGAAATCAACCAAAGGAATTATCGCCTTCAAGACCTTGCCAAGCATCAGGAATTGAAACGAAATTAAAATCATCGGCTGCTATTTGTTCAAAACACAAACTTTCTTTAAAAAGAATTGATGGTTTAAAATATCTCTTTTTATCCATAATCTCTAACCCCCATTTTAAGACTGAGAGCCAGCAATTTTTGCAATTCTATCCTCATTTGCATAAATGAACTCTAGTATATCAGCACCTGCCACAGCAGAAAGGTCTGTCATGCCCTCGGTAACTACATCTGTGTAAGTAATATCACCGTAGGTATCAACAGGATATGCAGATGCGTTAGCAACAGCATTTGCTATTGATCTGGCAGTTGAATAAATGCTTCTTAAGGCCATTCCCTTGCGAGAATCACTGACAGGATTATTAACTTCGTTTGTGCTGTACACAACAAAGCTGCTTACACCGTCAGAATATTTAACATATGAACGGGCAGCTATTGGCACAGAACACATCTCATCATTGAAGTTAATTCCACGAAGCTCAGAAGTCCATCTTTCAGGGAGCTTTTCACCGGAAGCAACAGTTGAACTAGCATAAACTATTCCTTCGGTATTGAAGGTTAATTCTTCTCCATCTGCCAATTTTTCATAAGGTAACATAACCGTGCCGAATTCTGCAGGATACCAACCGTCAATCGTTTCTACCTCTAACGAGGATATGAAAGAAAGATTCTGTTTCTCAGGGTTAACATTCTTACGAACAGATGCGCCGAGTATCTTAGGAAATGTTGTAACTGAAGCAGCAACTTCTAAGGTTTTTTTAGCATTTAATAAAACTCCGGCGTTAGATACCTGCGCCTTAACTTCATCAGAAAGTATATTATAGGCTTTCTGAGCGGTTTCTATTTTTTCTGCACAAGCATCTGTATTATCAATAGCGCCAATAGCGTCAATTAAATCCTCAACTCTTCCCGCATTGCGATAGGTAACTGTCATATTGTCGATATACATATGTCTGGTACCGCCATCGATAAAGCCTATCTGAACATTCTTAGGCTCGGTGGCATTAGCATCAACATTCTTGTCAACACCGTAAGCAAAGCCTCTTGCCCATCTTTGAGTAACTGCGCCGTTATCTACACCG
>JAZNIQ010000191.1:0-12060 GCA_045577555.1 Candidatus Fimenecus sp. | reverse complement strand
CATTGTAAGAATAAAGTTTGTTGTGCCGTTTAAGATACCTGCGATTTCATCAATCTCATTTGCTGCAAGACACTGTGAAATAGGACGAATAATCGGAATACCGCCGCCAACAGATGCCTCAAACAAGAAATTAACATTATTTTCAGCTGCAAACTGTAAAAGTTCACAACCTTTGGCTGCAACAAGTTCTTTATTGGATGTTACAACGCTCTTACCTGCTTTAAGACAAGAAGAAACAAACTCATAAGCCGGGTGAAGTCCGCCCATTGTTTCAACTACAACTTTAACATCATCGTCATTGAGAATAATGTTAAAATCTTTTATCATTTTACTCTCGTGAGGGTCTCCGGGGAAATCTCTCAAATCGAGAATATATTTAACTTCCATTTCATTTTGCGTGCTTCGTTTTACAATACTGTCGTGATTTTTTGTGAGCACTTCTACTACACCGGAACCAACTGTACCATAACCCATTACTGCAACATACATTACTAAATTCACATCCTTGCCGCTGATTTGTTCAGCGAAAAAAAGGTATAATCAAGCATTATAAAAATACTTTTGAATATTCTATCACAAAACTTATTTTTAATAAAGAGGTAATATACAATATTTTTAAGATATTTTTTCCATTATTTTTAGAAAAATTTACATAAAATATTGTTTTTTTAATTGATACTTGATAAAAAATAGTTTATTATATTAGTATCACAAATTTTTGGAGAAATTACTATGACAGGAATTGAAAAGAAAAAAATTTTTATAATAAATACAGTTTATGCGGCAATTCTTCTTGCCCTTTTTTATCTGTTTTTTAAATATGCTTTTTCAACGGTACTTCCTCTTATCTGTGCAATAGCGGGTGCAACACTTTTACAGAAACCCGTTAACTTCATCTGTAAAAAAACGCCCCTGAAAAAAGGCATCGTTTCTGCATTTTCTGTACTTATTTCATTTTTCCTTTTAGTTGGTATTCTGGTGCTTCTTGTATTTTGGATTGGTTCTGAATTCAAAGGCTTTTTCCGTTATATAATGTTGCAGTTTGAGGATATACCTTCACTCATTGAAAACATTGAAAGATACTTTGGCAATATACTTGCGTTTTTACCAGAAAAGGCAGAAGCTGCTGCAACATCATTTATTAACGAAAAACTTGACAGTCTCATAAATTCGCCAAAGGATATTCCGCAGGATATGGCATCTTTCGATTTTTCATTGCTTTCTACACCGCTTTTAGGAATCTGGAATACGGCAAAAAGAATTCCCACAACTCTTGTTTCCATCGTAGTTGCCATTGTTGCCTGCTGTTTTATGACCGCAGATTACGACTCTGTAAAAAACCTTATTCTCGGATTTTTCCATCCCGAAAGCCGAAACAAAATCATAAGAGCAAAACGACTTCTTTTACCATCACTTGGTAAAATGATAAAAGCTTATGCGATTATCATCACTGTTACTTTCTGTGAATTATCTTTAGGATTATTTGTTCTGAAACTTTTAGGAATATATGACAGTGGATATATTTTTGTTATTGCGGCACTTACTGCTGTGATTGATATTGTACCGGTTCTGGGCACAGGAACTGTTCTTATTCCTTGGGCTCTCTACAACCTGATTATTGGTAATTATTCCACGGCTGTCGGATTAATTATAATCTATGCTTGCATCACAGTTATCCGTCAGATAATTGAGCCGAAATTGGTTGCTGCACAACTTGGAATTCCTGCTTTTTTAACAATAGTTTCAATGTTTATCGGATCACAGATTTTCGGTGTATTGGGCATATTTATTCTTCCCATTACAATTGTTATGCTTAAACTTTTAAATGATGAGGGTATTATTCATCTCATTCATAAAACAACCCCGGAAGAAAAGGAGGAGATTAAATGACGGACATACACAGTCATGTGCTTTTTGGAATGGATGATGGAGCAGAAAGTATTGAAACCTCCATTGAATTATGTCGTGATGCTTATGAAAATGGTTGTGACGCATTGGTACTTACTCCGCACTTTTTTGATTATAAATCTCTGCGTCATTTTGTAAAAGAGAGAAATGCAAGAATTGAAATCCTTCAGGATGCTTTAGATAAAGAAAATATTCCGCTGAAGATATTTGCAGGTGCAGAACTTTTTCTAAATGACAACATCTTTTCTGTGGAAGGTCTTGACGACCTTACAATAAACAATACTCGTTATCTTCTTTGTGAAATGCCCCTGGGACCTTTTGATACAAGACATGTTCTTATGTGGTTTGATGAACTTCTTGACCTTGGATATACACCAATTTTAGCGCATCCAGAAAGATATTATGAGTTTCACCGTGACTATAACCTGATTGATGAACTCCTTGACCGCGGTGTTATTTTTCAGGTTAATATTGATAGTTTAACCGGCAAAAACGGACAAACAGCACAAGGTATGGGCGTGGACATGATTTGCCGAGGAATAGCACCACTTATGGCAAGTGATGCACATGACATAAGATTCAGACATACCCGACTTATAGAAAAGCTCAATTTGATGCCAGAGGAAATCACAGAAGAAATGGTTAATGAATGTTTCACAGTTAACCCTCAAAAAATTCTTAATAATCAGGAAATTATATAAAAATATCGGGATAATCAATTTGGATTATCCCGATTATTTTGTTTCTTTTTAACGAACAGGAACAATGTCGTCCCAATCAATCTGCCCATCCTGATTTCCGTCACCGACTTGTACGCCGGGTGTTGTTACAAACTCTTCTTCCTCAATCAAGCCTGCCGCTGTCTGTAAAACTTTACGGGCATCAATTGCTGTAATATTACCATCATTGTTCATATCAATCTTTTTCTTTTCAGACTCTGTGCATGATTTTATGCCAACACTAATCTGCAATATTGTACGAGCATCAAGTGAATTAACCTCACCGTCGTTATTAGCATCACCTTTTAAAGAAGCCGCATATGCACAAAAAGCTGTTGACGCAACTATAATAACTGCCAAAACTATAGAAATATATTTTTTCATAATTCTATCACCTTTCTTGTATTTTCTGTATTAATTAAACCATATTTTTGTATGCTTTGTCAAGTTAACAATCATAATATGACAGAAACTTACAAATTCACTTTATCTTGCTTTTGAAAAATGTTGTAATATCTTCATTTGCATCATCGCCATAAACAGAAAATGGGTCAACTACATTAAAAACATGAGTTAAATATTTTCCGTTTAATTTATCCGTGTAATCACAGAAACGATATTCCACACCATTTTTATCAAAAATATCTTTCAGCTTATATGCTTGTTTTTTAAGAAAATCTCCACTTGCGGTAATAATATGAAATGGCGGGAATTCTTCTGATGCAATTTTATTTACATCAAGATACTTTCTGTAAGGACTCTTTCTTGAATTTTCACCCAACAAAACAGGAATATTCACATTCATTAAAAAATCTGGGCTTAACAAATCCACAGCAGGACAGATTGCTGCTACTGCTTTGAAATTATATCCTGTATATTCAACACCAAAATCTTTTTGCATATCCTTATTAAGATTAACAGCCGTTGTTACACATGCAAAATGACCGCCTGCAGAGTCTCCAGCAAGGAAGATGTTGTTCATATCAGCGGGATAATTTTTTAAATTTTCACCAAGCCATTTTAGAGCAGAAAAAATATCACGAATTTGGTCATTGAAAAGCACATCTCCGGCAAGTCGATAATTAATAGATGCCACTAAAAAGCCTTTTTGTGCAAGTTTTAAACAAAAATATTTGTTTATTTCTTTATATCCATACATCCATCCGCCACCGTGAATGTCAATTATTACAGGAAGTTTTTCTGTTGTTCCTTCAGGATAATAAATATCCAAAAGATGTCCCTTTTCACCATCATTAATATACGGAATATCAAGAATCTGCTCGAGTCCCTCGGGCTCTGTTTGTGATGCTATTCTTTTAGCATCATTTTTTTCTGTGTTTTTCCAATTCATTTCCAAAATAGGTTTCAAAATATACATAATTTCTACCCCTTTTCCTTTATGGATGTGGTTTACCTTTTCGATAAGCCTCCATAATATCACGAAAAACTTCTCCATTTGATGGTGGTGTCCATGTGATTGCATCTGCACCTGCATCAATCGTTGCTTTAATTGTTTCTGCTGTTGGTCCACCTGTTGCCATTATTGGAATGTCCGGGAATTTTTCACGGATTTTTGCAACTAATTCAGGAGTTTTTGCCGCCGCTGAAACATTTAAAATCTGCACTCCGGCATCTAACCTTAATTGAATATCCTCTTCCTTAACAACCGTTACAACGATAGGCAAATCTACTACTTTCGAAACCTCACGAATTGTATCATTCGAAGTAGGTGCATTAAGAACAACGCCTGTCGCGCCCTGATATTCCGCATGCCTTGCGAGGTTTATTACTCTTTCACCTTTTGTAAGTCCTCCGCCCACGCCCACAAATACAGGGCAATCAGCCGCCATCATTACCGCATGCGTAATTACCGGCTGCGGTGTAAACGGATAAACAGCAATAACCGCATCTGCATTACAGTTGCGGATAATACTCACATCTGTTGAAAAAACTATGGATTTGATTCTTCTTCCGAATATTTTTAATCCCCTGCACTCGTAAATCACTTCAGGAACATCAATTCTAAAATCTCTTAAATATCCTTTAATTTCGTTCATAAAAACTTCCTTTTTCAGTTAGAGCAAGCTTCTGTATAATAATATACAAATATATTAGAATATATTTTTTACTAAATTGTGTTAGCTGTGTTAGAAACTTGTAAACTGTTAATTTTTTTACTTACCAGTCTGCCAATTTGCCTGTTTTCTTCAAGACGGAATTTTCTGTCTTTTGCAATAATTTCTGTTGCAAGCTCCTGAGTCTGTATAAGAGTTTTTGTATCCGTCAAAATATCTGCAATGCGAAGTTTCGGCAAACCATGTTGACGCGTGCCAAAAAAATCTCCCGGTCCACGAAGTTTTAAATCTTCATCTGCAATTTTAAAACCATCCGTAGTTTCACACATTACCCTCATTCGTGCTATTGCTTCTTCTCCAGTAGCATCGGTAACGAGTATGCAATGAGATTTGGCCGTTCCTCTGCCCACGCGACCCCTCAACTGATGAAGTTGAGATAATCCAAATCTCTCTGCATTCTCTATAACCATTATAACTGCATTTGGCACATCAACACCAACTTCAATAACAACCGTTGAAATTAAAAGTTGAGTTTCTCCTTTTTTAAACTTCATCATAACTTCGTCTTTTTTCTTCGGAGTCATTTTACCATGAAGCAAATCTAATTTGTACCCCTTAAAAGGCAACTGTGCTTTTTTATAATACTCCTCTGCAGACATAATGCCCTGCATAAGCTCACTTTCTTCAACAAGAGGACAAACGATATATGCCTGATAACCCATATCCAAATGTTTACGTACAAAATCAAACATTGAGCCTCTTTTTGCAGATTTTACACTATATGTTTCTATTTTTTGCCTTCCCGGAGGCAATTCATCAAGAACGGAAACATTTAGGTCACCAAAAAATATAAGCGCCAATGTTCGTGGAATCGGCGTTGCTGACATGACATAAACATGTGGATTTTCACCTTTACTGCAAAGGCCAGTCCGTTGTTTAACACCAAACCGATGCTGTTCATCAGTAATCACAAGTCCTAAATTATCAAACTGCACATCTTCTTGAATCAACGTATGTGTACCTATAATCAAATCTATTTTTCCTGATTTAAGTCGTTCTTTAATTTCTTTTTTATCTTTTGCTTTTGTGCTGCCTGTCAACAATTCACAAACAATACCGGTATTTTCAAACAGTTTAACAAAAGTTTCATAATGCTGTGTTGCCAACACTTCCGTAGGCGCCATAAGTGCCGACTGCATACCATTTTTTGTACTGTTATACACAATTGCCGCTGCAACTGCAGTTTTACCGCTTCCCACATCACCTTGCAGAAGTCGGTTCATCTGTTTTCCGCTTTGCATATCTGATAATGCTTCATTAACCGCCTTTTTTTGTGCGTTTGTAGGGACAAATGGTAGCAAAGAGAAAAACTCATCTGTATAATCTTGCTTAATCAAATTTTTTGTTGTAACTTCTGTGTTTTCATTTTTAAGACACAATAAGCTCAATTGCAAAATAAACAACTCGTCGAAAATCAATCTGTCCCTTGCTTTTTGTAAATCTAAATCATTTTTAGGAAAATGAATATTTCTTATTGCTTCATCAAGAGAAACCAAATCAAATCTTTTTAAAACACTTTTGGGCAGATATTCAGGTATATCTTCAATATTATTTAAAGCATTCTGTACCGCTGACTGAATTATTTTTGAAGTTATATTCTTATTCTGCGGATAAATGGGGCGAATTTCCATGCTCTGCGCGGACTCGATAAACATAGGCGAAACCATTTCGCGGGCAGAGAATTTTCCCAAAGTAATTTTACCGTAAAAAAGATACTCCTCTCCGCTCTTTAACATTTTATCAATATATTTATTGTTGAAAAATGTTGCTGCCACCACATCGTCACCATCTGTTATAGTTGCCTTTGCAATGAGCATACCGCCACGTACACGTTCATTTTTCACAGGAAACATTACTCTTCCCTTAATACACACATTTTCACCGACAACACATTGTGAAATAGGTACAATTTTACTCCAATCCTCATATGCGCGTGGATAAAAACGCAAAAGTTCTCCGACAGTTGACACACCAACAGTGCGAAACGCAGTAGCCCTTGCTTCGCCAACACCTTTGATGTATTTGATGTCATCGGAGAACTTCATAACTTCACCTTATATTCCACCATACAAACTATATGGCATTTGCTTGAATTTTAAATTTACCTCTCCCGACGTTACCGCATATCCTTTTCTGAAAACAATGGGAACAATGGGATAATATTCTGCAAAAATATCGTAATATTCTGCAGGGGTAAGTTCACCTGCACGGTATTTAAAATACTCTGTTGCAGCACGTTCTTCCTTATCAATTCCTGCACTAAAAGGACTTTCCTCTTTAAAAAATTCCGCTATATCCATTGAATTGTCAAGTTTAATTTCGCCCACATACATATCGTAATTACCCGACTCTATTCGCTGAGTGTATTCCATGAATGAAATAGTCTGGACTGTTATTAAAAATCCGCATTCTGCAAGAGAATCTGCGATATGATATGCCGCCGCAACTCTGAATCTGTTGTCCTTATTAACAATTAAAGACAATGAAAGTGTGTAGGCACCATTGGTTTTTGCTCTGCCTGAATATCTTGTATAACCACAACGGTCAATAATATTTTCAGCTAAGTCTGCATTTCCTATAGTGTCAATCTGTGTAATCTCATCCGCCAGACTGCTTGCAGGATTCACAGGAAGCTTACTTGGTGTAGCGTGTCCCTGATATGACGAAAGTGCAATTTTGTCACCGTCAAGTTTAGCTGCAATTGCGTTTCTTATATAATTATTCAATGCACCTCTTGAACTGTTCAATCCAAGATACACCATATTATTCAATAAAACATCCGTGATTTTCCCTGCCGCAACAGTATAATCGCAATTGGACAAATCACTGAAAAACACATCTGTTACACCTATATTCAAGGCATTCTCCGCACTGTCACGAGTACCTATTGGTGAAAGATAAATTTGTTTTTCTTGGTTTACAATACTGATAAGCTTGTTGTTTGAGTAATAATAATCTCCACTACCTGTAGGCACTGCCGTCTGCACATCTGCCGTGCCAACTTTAGCAATTGGAAAATTAAGTTTACCCGCTACATATATATCCTTGTATTCAAGCATAAAGTCAACCGCATATTGACCCACCGCCTGAGCCGACACAACGCCCTTCAAACCGTTTTTCCATCCATAAGAAGCCTTTGCCATATTGAATGAATAAACAACATCATCTGCATTGATTTCTGATGAACCTCTACATGTAATACCGTGGTGGAGTCTTACCGTGGCAACCTTATCCGTCACGCTGATGCTTTCCGCTATTACACCAATGGTATTGTATTCGTCATCAACGGAATACAACGAGTCAAATAAAAGCATTGCAATATAAAGATTCTCATAGCTTTTTGAAAAAAACGGATTTAACCCATCAGTTTTATTGTATGGGAGAGTGATTTTCCCATCACCGTTTTTTTCTTCACTCACATCAGAGTTTTCAATAGCCTCATCTGTAGGTTGAGATGGATTTTCCTCTTTAGCACCATTAGAGCAGGCAGAAAAAAGCAAACAAATGCATAAAATCAACGAAATTATTCTGATTGTTGTTTTCATTTGCTCACCTCACAGTAATTGCACTTACCTCAACCGTTTTACCGCTATCCTTATCAACTGAAAAAATACATCCTTGCATAAAACAAGCCGTTTCTGCAGTTTCAAACATAGTTGTAAAACCTTTTCTGAATTTATCAATAATTATCTCTTTTTTTACGCCTAAAACAGATTCTTCCGGACCTGTCATACCCAAATCTGTAATATATCCTGTTCCTTTTTTCATAATCTGAGCATCAGAAGTCTGAATATGGGTATGTGTACCAAAAACAGCGCTGACCTTTCCGTCAAAATAATATCCCAAAGCCTTTTTTTCAGCTGTTGCCTCTGCATGAAAATCAATCAAGATTATATTAGTTTCTCTTTTTAGTTCGCTTATTATTTTTTCAGCCGTATCAAAGGGGTTAAGGTGACCTTCCAGCCAGACTCTGCCAAGAAGATTAATTACACCTATTTTATAAGCACCTTTGTCAATAATGCCGTAGCCGCTTCCCCAAACACCATCACCGTAATTTGCCGGACGAAGCACATTTCCGTTACGGTCAAGGTAATCAAAAATTTCACGGCGTTTAAGAGAATGATTACCCCCGGTAATCATATCCGCACCACTTGTAAAAATATGTTCGCAGGACTGTGGCAACATACCGTTCCCCACAGCCGAATTTTCACCGTTTACAATACAAACGTCAATATTATTCTCTTTCTTGAAATCAGTAAGTTTTTTGCGCAGGAAACCGCACCCCTGAGCGCTGACAACATCACCTACGCATAGGATTTTAATTATGCGTGACATAAGCACACCATTTCTATATATAAATTTAATTTATTTTGCCCCGAAGCCGTTGTGACATCGGGGCATATCATTTAGTATTTTCAGTTACTTTGCAAAATCTATTACACGATTTTCACGAACAATATTAACCTTAATCTGACCGGGATATTCAAGTTCATCCTCAATCTTTTTGGCAATATCGCGAGCCACAATAACCATCTTTTCGTCAGAAACCTGGTCAGGATTAACCATAATTCTGATTTCACGACCAGCCTGAATAGCAAAGGATTTTTCAACACCCTCAAATGAAGTTGCGATTTCCTCAAGCTTTTCAAGACGTTTGATGTAGTTCTGAACATTTTCACGTCTTGCCCCTGGTCGAGCTGCAGAAATAGCATCAGCCGCCTGAACAAGTACTGCAACAATTGTTTTAGCCTCAATTTCACCGTGGTGAGCCTGAATAGCATGAACAACTTTGTCATTTTCTTTATATTTTTTAGCAGCCTCAACACCGAGTTCAATATGAGTACCCTCAAATTCACGGTCAAGAGCCTTACCGATATCGTGAAGAAGACCTGCACGTTTAGCCTGTTTTACATCAGCACCAAGTTCCTGTGCCATAAGACCTGCTATGTAAGACACTTCAAGAGAGTGGTTAAGTACGTTTTGACCGAAACTTGTACGATATTTAAGTTTACCAAGAAGCTTAACAAGTTCAGGATGCACACCGTTGACACCTGCGTCAACAACAGCTCTTTCACCTGTCTGTTTAATTGTCATTTCAACTTCACGCTTTGATTTTTCATACATTTCCTCAATGCGTGCAGGATGAACTCTGCCGTCCTGAATAAGTTTTTCAAGAGTAAGTCTTGCGATTTCGCGACGAACAGGGTCAAAGCTTGAAACTGTGATTGCTTCAGGGGTGTCATCAATAATAAGGTCAACGCCTGTAATAGTTTCAAGTGTTCTGATATTACGACCTTCACGGCCGATAATTCTACCCTTCATTTCGTCATTTGGAAGTGCTACAACGGAAACAGTAGCCTCTGATGTATGGTCAGCGGCACAACGTTGAATAGCTCCTGTGATGATTTCACGGGCAAGATTATCACTTTCATCACGAGTTCTCTGTTCAAAATCAAGGATTTTGAGGGCTTTTTCGTGAGTAAGCTGTTCATCAAGCTCCTGCATAAGAAGAGCTTTTGCCTGTTCTTTTGAGTAACCGCTGATTTTTTCAAGCATTTCAAGCTGACTGCGTTTAAGCATTTCAACCTCTTCGATTTTAACATCGGCAGCCTTGATTTTTTCAGCAAGTACTTCTTCTTTCTTTACAAGATTTTCAGTTTTCTTGTCAAGATTTTCTTCTTTTTGTACGATTCTGCGTTCTTGTCTTTGAACCTCTGCGCGTCTTTCACGAAGTTCCTTGTCAACTTCGTTTCTTAACTTGTGTATTTCGTCTTTAGCCTCAAGAATAGCTTCTTTTTTCTTACTTTCAGCAGTCTGGACTGCCTGGTTAACAATTCTTAATGCTTCCTCGTTAGCGGAGCCGATTTTAGCCTCTGCAACCTTTTTGCGGTAAACACCGCCAAAAACAAAGCCCAATGCCCCAAATACAACAGCAGAGACAACGGCAATAACGATAGCCACACCTACAGTAATCATAGGTCGTCCCTCCTAATAATAAATATTTAATTTCAAAAAATATATCAAAAATATGTAATGAAATTAAGTTGAATAAGCATAGGAACACTATTTTCCCATACTATCTTTATTATTTTACACAAAAATCAACATTGTGTCAAGACGGGAACAGGTAAAAATGAGAAATTGAATAATGGATTTTTCTCATTCGTTTAAAATAACAGCGCCCACGTTTATGCTGAAATCACAAAAAAGACGAGCCGAAGCTCGCCTTTGATAAATTATATTAATAATTGTTTTTTGCTTCAGCAGCGATATCTGCCTGAAGAACGTCTACAAGACCGCCTTCAAATTCGTCGATGATACCTGCGTCAACTGAGTCATAGTAACCGTTACCATCAAAGTCACCAGCGAATTCATAATAGTAAGCTTCAAATTCTACCATGCCGCCTTCAGCTTCTGCAATGATACCTGAGTCAATTGAGTCAATGTATCCGTCACCGTTAGCGTCACCGAATAAGATGAAGATGTATGATTCAAGTACGTTGCCATCATCGTCAAGAAGGTTAACAATTGTGCCTGTACCTGCATCTGAACCATAATCGTTAGCAAGAACTTCTATTGTACCTGCTTCTGTTGCTACATAATCAGCAATCATTTCACCGTTATGAGCATCAATACCGAAAATCACGCCCTGGAAACCTTCGAAAAGGTCTTCAGTCTTAATAACTGCTGCGCCCATTTCTTCACCAAGTTCGCTAAGGAGAAGTTCTGGTACTGCTGATGCCTTGAAGTTAGCAACTGCTGCATCAAGGTTTTCTGTGATGCTGTCAACCCATGGCTGCTGTTCTGCTGCAGTAATTGTACCTTCCTGAGCAAGAGCATATTCAGCGCTGAAGTTACCACCGATGAAGTATGTTTCTTCTTCATAAGTTGTCTTAATACCTAAAGCAAGAACAAGAGCCTTGTAAGCTTCTTCAATTGTTTCAACTGTTGCACCGTCAGCAAGAGCATATTCGTCTTCTGTACCGATTGCATCAAGGATAGCCTGAGCCTCAGCCATAGAAGCCTTAAGAGCTTCCATATCTACTTTTTCAGCATCAAGGATGAGGTTGTTGTAAGCTACCAAGAAGTCATATCTTGCTGAGAAGATTTCGTACTGACTTGCAGTTGTACTTGCTTTTACTTCTTTAGCATAATCAAGAGCTGCTTCATATTTTGCAAAAGACTCTGCTGAGTAGTTAGCTGCAGCTTCGTTACCATACTTAGTGATAGCATCATTAAGGAAGTGCTTCTGCTGTGCATCGTACTTAGAAATAAGTCTTCTTTCTGCTGTCTGCATA
>JAZNIQ010000190.1:0-6148 GCA_045577555.1 Candidatus Fimenecus sp. | reverse complement strand
TGGCCTCCGACTTATATCCTTGATACAGATTGTAGAACAACCCATTTCCTTCATTTCTTTACAAAGAGCAACATAGTTCTTGAGTGTATGAACAGGGCTTGTTGTATAAGAAATAGCACCTGATGCAATAGCGCCGTTTTTGATTGTCTCATCAACTGCTACTTGGATGTTACGAACATCGTTAAGTGCATCAAATATTCTGATAACATCAATACCATTTTCAATACTTTTTTTAATGAACATTCTTACAACATCATCAGGATAGTGTTTATAACCAAGAAGATTCTGACCACGAAGAAGCATCTGAAGTTTTGTATCAGGACACTTTTCTTTGATTTTTCTAAGTCTTACCCAAGGGTCTTCATTAAGATAACGAAGACATGAGTCAAATGTAGCACCGCCCCAGCACTCAAGAGAATAATAACCCGCCTTATTGAGTTTTTCAAGAATTGGTTCGAAATCTGCGAATGGCATTCTTGTAGCAATAAGTGACTGGTTGGCATCTCTTAATACGGTTTCTGTAAACTGTACTTTCATAGTTTTTGCCTCCAAACACAAATAATTAATACATAAAATACAAATTATCCCAATTTAATGTATTGTGGATATTATACATTATATATTTATTATTATCAATAGAAAAGGAATAATAAATATTTTTTTGGCGGAATAACAAAAAAAGACACTAAAAAGTGCCTGATTTTGTCAAAAAATTAACATTAATTACTGCCTTTTTTTAACTTGAATAAAGCGTTTATTCCCATAAATATTAAAAAAAATGCAAACATTTTGGAAAGTATATTTGAGTTAATATTTTTAAGAAATAAGCTTGCTATAATTGCACCTGAAATTCCACCAAAAATAACAGGAATAATCTTTTTAAATTCAATTTGTTTTTTTACTGTGTATATTATTGTTGCAAGGATTGCACAGGGGATGAAGAAGATTAGATTAATTCCTTGTGCTTTAATTTGTGATATGTTTGTAAATATTACAAGATAAATAATTAAAACACCGCCACCGCCGAAACCCATTGAGCCAATTAAACCTGATAAAAAACCTGCAAAAACTGGTATTATATAATTCATTTAAAAAACAACCTCACTCCCGCCCAAATCATAAATATTGAAAAGAATATAGTTAAAAGTTTATTTGAGGTTTTTCTTATTATGAATGTTCCAAGAAAACTACCTAAAAGTCCTGGAATAAGATAAATATACGTGTCAGAAAATTCTACTGTTCCGTTAAGTATATATATTACAGCACTAATAATTGTGATTGGGAGAATTGTTGCAACTGCATTGATTTGTGCTTCCTTTTGCTTCATTCCCATCTTTTTATAAAGTGGTACTGTTAACATTCCACCGCCTGCACCTAAAATAACATTAATGATTCCAATTAGAATTCCTGAAAAGAACTTTTTAATACCACTCATTTTTACACCTCTTTATATGTTTTCCAATAAAATTGAAAATTATAAAGTTTAAATTTGCATATCAACATTGAGTTGAATAAATGTAATGATTCAAATTTGATTTTTCTATTTAATTGTGATATTATTTCATAGAAAATATATTGATTAAAATTTGAGGTGCTTATATGGGTATAATTATAATCGTTATTGCAGCTGCTTGTGCATTTTTATTCCCTGCATATTTAATAGAGGCAATAAGAGAAACTGATGAAAATACAGCGAAAAGTGCAAAAAATATGGCATGTATTACATTCGGTATTTTGACAATAATCATTGGTGCATTAATAATTTTGTGTAATATGTGATTATTTAACGCTTGACAGTTTTCTGTTGAGCGTTATATTTTTAATTGAAGATTGAAAAATTCAAATGATAGTTGAATTGTGCTCAACAATAAAGTTATTGTTTATAATATAAGATTAACTTATCATTTAGTTGTAACATTACTTAAATTATTTTTGAGGTGATTTTATGACAATCAATTTTGGTGAAAATATAAAAAAATTAAGAAAACAAAAAGAACTAACACAAGAGGTGCTTGCTGATTTTTTGGGTGTGTCATTTCAGGCAATAAGTAAGTGGGAAAGGGGAGAAACCTATCCGGATATTACAATGCTTCCTGTAATCTCATCTTTTTTTAATGTCACAATTGACGATTTGTTCGGAATGGATAAATCACAAAAAGAACAAAAAATCAATGAATATTTGAAACTTTATGATGAGATGAAGTTGAAAGACTTGTCTTTAACTTTTAATGAATTTAAAAAAGCTGTTAAAGAATTTCCGGGAGATTTCCGTATTCTTGTTCGATATATGGAACTTTTGCAGGAAGAAAAAGATTTTGTAGAAGGTAACTATGCAAATACAACAAAAGAAATTACCTCCATTTATAATAATATACAAAATAACTGTACTGATGACAGTATAAGAATTCGCTCTAAAGTGATTATGATTGCTCATTTATTGATAAAATATCAGTGTATCCCTGATGAGAAAGGAAAATATTGTGTAAATGAAGAATATCTTGAACAAGCGGAAGAGATTGTAAACACGCTACCTTCTATGAAAGATTCAAGGGAATTACATCTAATGAGTTTAGCTTTTGATAACGAAGGTTTTTGTTCGACACACAAAAATGCACTAGAAGAATTATTATTTATATTTCAGGATACAGCTTTTGGATATTGTTATAATTCTGAACCTGAAAAAAGACTTGAAATATTTTTGCATATACAGGGACTTACAAACCTGATTTTTTCTGATGGTAATTACGGTAAAAACTGTATCAACAGACTTTATAACTATGGTCATATTGGACATCTTTATCACCAAATCGGTGATGATGAGAATGCAATTAAATATCTTAGAGTTGCCGCCGAATATGCCAAAGAACTTGATGAAACCCCTAATATTTCTGAAAAAGCGATGAAATATTATAATTTTGGACCTGTATATCGGGAGAATAATTTATCACAATTTATGAGAATTGTAATGACTGAGCATTACCCATTATCTAATGAATTCAAATCCAAACCTGAATTTCAAGAAATTATTTCAATGCTAGAATAAGGTTGGACGATATCGATGTTATTTAAATTTATAAAAATAAAAGAGGCTATATAGCCTCTTTTTCTATGTATATTTACTTTTTCACAGTCTTTAAGTGCAATTCTTTAAGTCCGTCAACCTCGTCGCAGATTTCTTTAAGATTGCAAGTTGAACAGTCAAACATAACATTGTCAAAAATGTGATTTAAAGCCGATGTTGTCTGATTGATTTTCTTTGCAATTGTATCTAATTTTTCAAAATCTTCATATTTGGTTACAAAGTATATTTCAGCACTTTTAACATAGGAAAATTGAAGATATTCACTTAAAAGTGTTTGTCCGTAATCTGCAAATGTAACTCCCAACTTAATTGCTTTTTTACTTACTCTGATTTGTTCTCGCATATTAAGTGCAGAAGCTCTTGTCATAAATCCGTCAACGGATAAATGATATCTTAATGCCTCCAATTCTTTAATTTTATTAAAAGTATCTTGCTCATTTTCAAAATCTTCAATTTGTATAAAGACAAACTTACAAAAAGGGGAGTCAGACTTGATTTTATCAATATCATCACCAAGCAAATATAGTGAATTTGAAAACTCAATATCACTTGAAACAGCAAGACTACTTATGCAGGGTTGCTGACTTCCGCCAAGTTCAAATGCTGTATCAGACAAAAAGATTACAGAGTTCTTATTGCTGACATCAAGTGTTTTACCACTCAAAAGTATTCTTGAACTTATTAAACTACCTTTAATTTTATTGATAAGGTTATTATATAATTTCATTATAATTTCTTATCTCTTTTCATTTTGTCATAGTGTTTCTGCAACCAGTCATAAATAACTCTTACCAGTTTCATATCAAGGTTAAACCAATAAACTGTAAAAGTAATAATGAATAATGCAAAAATAACACCTAAAATTATAAACAAAATTTCCATATCAGTTCTCCTTTGCAAGTCCCTTTTGACGAGCATATTCAGCAGCACCTAATGCACCCATAAGTTGTGGGTCAGTCTTTAATTCAACAACCTTGATTTTAAGAACTTTTTCAATAGCCTTTTTAAGTCCGTCGTTTTTAGCACAACCACCAGTAAGTGTAATGCTGTCAACCGCACCTGCTTTTTTAGCCATAACAAAACAACGTTTTGCAACAGCTAACTGAATCCCTGCTGCAATTTCATCCATTGGTTTACCTTCACCAACAAGTGAAATAACTTCACTTTCTGCAAAAACTGTACACTGCGCAGTAATTGGAATAGTGTTTTTTGCTTCAAGTGAAAGCTTAGAAAATTCAGGTAATGTCATTTCAAAAGCATTAGCCATAGCCTCATAGAAACGTCCTGTACCTGCTGCGCATTTGTCATTCATTGCAAAGTTTTTAACAGTGCCATCTGTGTCAATAGAAATGCCTTTAACGTCCTGACCACCAATATCAATAATTGCTTTAACTTCGGGGTTTGTAACATGTACTCCCATAGCATGACAACTGATTTCTGAAATGTTTTCATCTGCAAAAGGCACTTTGTTTCGTCCGTAACCAGTACCAATAAGATATGTAAGTTCTTCTGCAGATTTGAGTCCATCAACCTGTGCAACTGCATCCTGAAGTGCAATTTCAGCACTCTTAACAGGATTTATTTTACTTCTGTTAGTAACGTTAGCAGCAATATTGCCATTTTCATCGAGAATTACACATTTTGTATATGTTGAGCCAACGTCGCATCCACCAAAATATTTCATAATTTATTTCTCCTTTACCAAGCCATATCGTCATCAAAGTCTAAAAGTGATGCATCCAATGGTTCTTCCTGTAAAACTGTCTGCATATATTTGTTAACCTGGTCACGCATTTCACGTCTTGAAATTGTACGTGGGTCCATAAGGTCTTGTTTAACCCAGATAAAGTTAACATTTCTTTCTCTTGCCTGGTCATCAAAAATACCCGTAAGACCATCCATACCTTTACAAGAAATCTGGTCATACATAATAACTGTGTCAGCGTTATATTCATCAACAATTCGCCATAGTTCATCAACAACGTTTTTGTAACCGCCTTTTGTGTGTTTTCTCATAATAGAACGCTGATAAGTTTTTGCAAGGTCTTTTAATGCCTGTTCTTTATCTTCTGTGTTGATTTCAAGATATGAAATCATAGTTTCCATATCCATAACTACGTTGATACCCCAACAGTTTTCAAGCCAGTTTGCAAAACTTGTATAATAGTTAGCAGGGCAGGACCATACAACAGCTCTGTGACGCATTTCTTTTGAAACAGGTGTTTTCTTTTTATATGCTTTCATCATGATTTTGTTGACTTTTTTGTCAACCTTTAAGAATCTTTCATTTGTACCGCCTGAAAGGTTAAAATAGAAGATTCTGTAAAGCCAGAAACAAGCACCTGTCATCTGTGGATATTCTGTTCGGTTAATGTCCCATTTCTGTAACTCATATTCAAGCTGTTCATTGTACTGTTTCATTCTCTTGAAAAATGCATCCCAATCGAATTTTTCGCCTGTCTGTTTTTCAATAAATTCAATGAGTGCTTTTATTTCATCAACGCCATATTCCTGAACATCTTCACCGTTGTAACGAAGCGGAATTCCAAAAAAATGTGTTGGTAACTGCAATCTTCTGTCAAGGAATGACGAATTCATAATCGAGCCATCGCAAGGCATATTTGTTCCAATCATACAACAACCCATTTTAGGATAATCGTCTTCAATAGCAACACCTGCTTCTGCACTTGGGAGTGGGCAAACATCGGCTGGAACACCAAAACTTTCTGTGACTTCAAGATAAGGCGGTGTAATCTGCTGATCGACCATTGATGATAAGAAAATTGGTAATGTCTGTAATGGGACAGGAATGAGATTAGGAAAACCTGTAAAAATTTCATTAGGAACTATCTCATCCATCAAAACAATTCTCTTTGAAAGTTTATTGTTAGGGTTGATTTTTTCGTCAGCCTTCAATGATAAATTAATCAAATCGGTTGTATGTTTAACAATCATGTTGTAATGAAGGTGTGCCATACGAAGCTGTGGTCCACGTAGACCCGCAACATGTCGGTCAATAAATGAAGGAGCAGAGAGATATGATGCCATCCAACGGTATCTCCATAT
>JAZNIQ010000189.1:0-4798 GCA_045577555.1 Candidatus Fimenecus sp. | reverse complement strand
AATTTTAACTACACCAGTACCCTTTGTCATATCAGCGTGTTCGTCGCAAACGATTGGAATTTCTTTATTTAACAATGGAAGAATTACGTGACAACCGTGAAGATGTTTATAACGCTCATCTTCTGCATTTATTGCCACTGCGGTATCACCGAGCATTGTTTCAGGACGTGTTGTTGCAAGCTCTAACTTTTCGCCTGTTTCTTTTACTGTATATAAAAGATGCCAGAAACTACCATCTTTTTCTTCATACTCAACCTCCGCATCAGAAATTGATGTGTTACAGCAAGGACACCAGTTAACCATACGGTTACCGCGGTAAATCAAATCTTTTTCATAAAGACGACAGAAAACTTCATTAACCGCTTTACTGCAACCTTCATCGAGAGTAAATCTTTCTCTGTCCCAGTCACAGGATGAGCCTAATTTCTTTAACTGTTCAATAATTCTGCCACCGTACTGTTTTTTCCAGTCCCAGGCACGTGTGAGGAAACCATCACGGCCCAAATCTTCTTTTGAGATACCTTCTGCACGCATTGATTCAACAATTTTTGCCTCAGTTGCAATAGATGCGTGGTCAGTACCGGGCAACCAAAGTGTGTCATAACCTGCCATTCTGTGATAACGGATTAAAATATCCTGTAATGTGTTATCAAGAGCGTGGCCCATATGAAGCTGACCTGTGATGTTTGGTGGTGGAATAACTATAGTGTAAGTCTTTTTGCCTTCTTCACGCTTGGCGTGGAAATATTTGTTGTCAAGCCAGTCCTTGTATATCCTGTCTTCAACGTTTTTCGGATTATACTGTTTTTCAAGTTCCTTGGACATATATATTCTCCTTTTATCTAAACCGTCAACGATGTAATAATACTTGAATACACCTTTACGGGGTCGTTTATGAAATTTTGTTTTACCTGCTCTAACTGTAAACTGTCAACCACATAAATAGACAGTTTCATAAGTTCGGTTCCGCGGTCAAAAAGAGTGAATGTGATTGTGTAACCGCCATCATCCTCTTTTTTTACCTCAATTTTATTATCTCTTTCAACTTTTGCACGGGTTACAAGTTTTATTGCTGAATTCACCGCTTTTTCACGAACAGTCTTCGGAAGGCTTGTCTGCAAAAGTTCTGCCGCCTCTCTGCCACGCTGTGTAACAGTAATGACCTCTTCATCATCAAGAATATCGGCAGTAATATTACCTGTTTTTAAAAGTTCTTCTATTGCCTGACCTACCTCAAAGAAATTTGCAAGTCCGTCTTCCTGCATAGCGTCATTGAGCATCTGCCGTGTCATTGGTGCATCAACACTTTTAAGCAGATAGCAAATAAGAAGTCTTATATCGTCACGGCTACGAAGCCCGCCAAGTTCAATTCCCGCATCAAATGCATCAAAATCCATAGCTTTTACTCCTGCAATTCTTTAAGTATTTCTTTAATATCCTGACGGATATATGTAGGTTTGATTTCACTGTTTTCAATGTCATCCATTGTACTTTCACCGCTGAGAACACAGATTGTATCCACACCCGCATTAACACCTGAAGCAATATCCGTATAAAGTCTGTCACCGATTACGACTGTTTCTTCCTTGGTAAACGGTGAACGCTCAACAGAAAAATCAATCATAAATCCGTCGGGTTTACCTATGTAAAGCGGTCTGCGATTGGTAGCATAATTAATTGCCTCACACATTGCAAAGCAGTCAGGCACAAGACCGAATTCGGTAGGACAACCCCTGTCAGGATTTGTTGCGATATACGGAATATCCTTTTTAGTCTGCAACAGATATGACACATCCCAGAGTTTTTTATATGTAAGCTCTGTGTCGTAACCAACACAGATACAGTCAGTATCTTCATCGGCTTCCGTTGTAATTTTTACACCGTATTTTTCCATTTCTGCAATCATTGAAGCAGTACCCATACAGTAAATCTTTTTATCAGGGAAATGCTTGTTAAGATAGAGTGCTGTTGCCTGAGAAGAAGTGAAGAAATTATCCTCTGTCACCTTAATACCCATATTTGAAAGTTTAATTACATAATCCTTGACTGAACGTGATGAATTATTTGTGATAAACACATATTGACCACCAACGGACTCGATGTATGCTAAAAACTCATTGACACATTCAAAAAGGCGAGCACCCTCGTAAATGGTTCCGTCCATATCAAGTAAAAATAATTTTTTATCTTTTAATGACATTTTCTTTCCTCTTATCTGTTTGCTTTAAGTTTTGCAAAAAGTTTTACATTGCCCGATTTCACCTTTGAAATGAATGCACCCTCAAGGTAAGTTAAAAATGTAAATTTCAACTTAATCGGAATAAGCATAACTTTCATAATAAGTGAATTAGGTTTTGCAAATTTTAAAGATTCACGTACATTTTCACTGTTAATTATATTTTTAATCTCCTGCATTTTCTCTTTGAAAGATAATGTGCAGGCAGAATTAGTTACATTTTCAATACAGCCGACAATTCTTTCAATATATCGGCGATAAAGCATTTCACGGCTTTCAGAAGAATTTATGTTCCAGTGCTTATACAAATCAAGCATCCAGCCGTGTTCTTCTTCTCTTTTTGCATACATATCACTGCGGTATTTTGCAGTTTCACTATCCGCACGGGCACGCATAAAGTGATAGTATTTGTTTTCAAGAAGAACTACTCTCTCTACATCACGAACAACGTCAAGATTAAAGGGAAAATCATCCCAGAATGTATTTTTGAATCTTATATCATTGTCCATAATATACTTTCTTTCAAAAAGTTTGTTCCAGGGTGTGTAGAGAAGATTTTTATCAAACATTTTGTGAGCATATTCCCTGAATTCTTTTTGTGAAGCGAATTCTTTTGACGGTAATGACTGCTCCTGTGTATAAAACTCATTGTCGGAATAATATGTGTCGATATAATAACCTGCAACAACAAGTTGAGCGTTGTTTTTCTTTGCAGCATTATACATATCCTCAAACATTGTAGGCTCTGCCCAGTCGTCAGAGTCAACAAAATATAAATACTCACCACGAGCTTTTGGAATAGCGGTATTTCTCGCACTTGGTGCACCACCATTTTCCTTGTGAATAACAGTAATGCGACTGTCTTTTAAAGCGTAAGCATCGCAGATTGCACCGCTGTTATCGGGGCTTCCGTCATCAACTGCAATAAGTTCCCACTCTGTAAGCGTTTGTGCCTGAAGACTCTCAATGCATTTTCCTATGAAATTTTCAACGTTATAGACCGGCATTATGGCGGTGATTTTAATATCACTCATTACCAAATTCCTCCCGACAAACAGCCAATGCGGCTTCGATGCATTTATCCATATCGTAATATTTATACTGACCTAAACGACCACCGAAAATAATGTTTTTTTCTTTTTCGGCAAGCAAGCGGTATTTTTCATATAAATTGTTGTTTTTCTCATCGTTTACGGGGTAATAAGGCTCGTCACCCAAATTCCAATCCGCAGGATATTCACGGGTTATAACCGTTTTTTCCTGTTTGCCGAATTCAAAATGCTTATGCTCAATAATTCGGGTAAACGGAATCTGACGCTCGTTATAATTCACAACGGCAACGGGCTGAAACTCGGGAATATCTAAAATCTCAGTTTCAAAACGCAAACTGCGATAATCAAGATTACCGAGAGAGAAACCAAAGTAACTGTCAATTGTGCCTGTATAAAGGCATTTATCCGCAAGGGATAAAAGTTCCTCTTTATGCTCAAGAAAATCCGTGTTAAGACGAATCTCAATACCCTCAAGTAATTTATCAACAATTTTATTGTAGCCACCTATTGGAATACCCTGATAAGTGTCGTTAAAATAATTGTTATCGTATGTGTAACGGACAGGAAGACGTTTGATGATAAAAGCCGGTAAATCGCGACAATCCCTGCCCCATTGCTTTTCGGTGTATCCCTTAACAAGTTTTGTGTAAATCTCACGACCAACAAGGCTGATTGCCTGTTCTTCAAGATTTTGTGGCTCACCTTTTATTTCTGAACGCTGTTCTTCAATAATTGCTTTTGCCTCTTCCGGTTTTGTAACACCAAAAATCTGTGAAAAAGTATTCATATTAAACGGCAAATTATAAAGCTTACCCTCATAATTTGCCATAGGTGTATTGATGAAATCGTTAAAACTGCAAAATGAGTTCACATAATCCCAAACCTGCTTATTGCTTGTATGGAAAATATGTGCACCATATTTATGAACGGTAATGCCCTCAATACTTTCGCAATAAACATTACCGCCCGTATGATTTCTTTTTTCAACAACAAGACATTTTTTACCCTGTTTTTTTGCCTCGTGAGCAAACACGGCACCAAAAAGTCCTGCACCCACAATTAAATAATCATACTGTTTCATAAAACACCTGTAAGTCAACGACGCAAAAGTAGAAAAGCGCCAAATTACTGCAATTATCCTTCGTAATCAGCTTCGTTTTCCCAGTTATGATACACGTTTTGAACGTCGTCATTATCCTCAAACATTTCAAGCATTTTTCCCATATTCTTGATGTCATCCGGATTTGTGAGAGTTGTATATGTGCTTGGAACAGATTCAACCTCTGCTGAAACGAATGTATAACCCTTTGCCTCAAGGTCGTCACGAACAGCACCCATATCATTTGGCTCTGTGCGAACATCATAGATTTCATCGTCAGTAATAAAGTCGATTGCACCTGCTTCAAGTGCATCTTCCATAAGCTGGTCTTCGTCAATACCCTCTTTTTCAAAGAGAATTACACCCTGACGGTTGAACATAAATGAAACGCAACCACTCATACCCATATTT
>JAZNIQ010000188.1:0-3074 GCA_045577555.1 Candidatus Fimenecus sp. | reverse complement strand
TCCGACTTGGTGAAATAGCAAGTGATTTACTGCCCAATGAAAGAGCAAGAGTCTGTATAAGTGCAATACTTACCTCACTTGCGGATTTGCCGATAAAGTGTTTTGAAACTATATTATAAAAAGTTTCAATAAGTTCAAGGGTTAATTCACTATCTGTCCGACAAACGCGGCTTTTTAAAATTCCCGATGACGAAAGCATAACCATCATAGCGGTATGAGTGCCGAGAGGAACTAACTCCACTCTGCGGATAACTGCATTTTCATCGGTTGGAGTTGTTGAAACAACTGCACAATTTGTAAGTTCTGCAAGCACCTGACCAGCCTGTTCAAGAATCTGTTGTGGTTCACCGCCTGCATCAGAAAGACGAGCCTCAATAAGTCTTTTTTCATTGATTGGCAATTCATATCTGTTCATCAGCTTATCAACATAATATCTGTAACCTAATTGTGATGGAATACGACCTGCTGATGTATGTGGCTGGTCAAGAAAACCCAAGCGGGAAAGTTCTGCCATCTCATTACGGACAGTAGCACTTGACACGGGGATGTGTGAAAACTCAAGCAAGGTTTTTGAACCAACAGGCTCACCCGTTGCGATGTACCATTCAACAATGGCGGCAAGGATTTTTTCTTTTCTCTCGCTGAGTTGCATCTTGTCACCCCTTTTTGTGATGTTTAGCACTCTCGTTATTAGAGTGCTAACTCTGTTATATAATATACAATCTTTTGTAAAAAATGTCAAGGAAATATTTGTAAATAAATTGTTAAAATGCAAAATGCAAGGTGCAAAACGCAAAATTAAGGGTCTGCAACGCTGATTATAAAATTCTTCCCCTCCGTCAACGCTACGTGTTGCCACCTCCCTCGTCAGATGGAGGTATATATCAAATTTATTGACAAATATGAAATACTATGGTAGCATATGCATAGGTAACATAGGTATTTTTTTTAAGGAGGAAATATTTATGGCAAAGAACGATTTAATGCACGGCAACACTTCTCTTTTGGTTTTATCTCTTATTGGTACACAGGATATGTACGGTTATCAGATTATCAAGGAGTTAAAACGCAAGAGCGAGAATGTTTTTGAACTTAAAGAGGGTTCACTCTACCCTGTTTTACACGCACTTGAAAATGAAAAACTCATTACATCTTATATTGAAGAAACTGATTCCGCCCGCAAGCGCAGATATTATAGCATTACCGACAAGGGCAGGAAGGAATTGGCTGACAAAAAAGAAGAATTCTTCACTTTCACTAATGCAGCACGAAAAGTACTCACATTTGCATAAAGGCGGTGAGGATATGAGAGAAATTAAAGATTTTGATACGGAGAAAAAGATTTACATAGGTAAAGTTTTAGACCATATACATTATAAAAAGCTTCACACGAGAATTTACGAAGAAATTTCAAGCCATATGGACGATATGTATGAGGATTTCAGTGCGAATTGTGATGATGAAGTTGAAGTCACAAAAAGAGTGCTTGAGGAAATGGGAAGCCCCCATACTTTAGGACAACAATTCAAAGATGCAAATAAAAAGACCCTAACCATAATTATTCTATTACGAATCATATGGGCATTAGTAAGTTTCCCTATTATTATCTCTTGTATATCCCTTGGTGCATTTATAGTCGATGAGTTAATGGTGTATTTTCATGCAGAAGATATCAACGCAATCGAAGAAAAGGTAAAACAAGAAGATTTTGGTGGCGGAGAAATCAAACTCCTTGCTGACATAGAGCATAACAACACCATTTATAAGGTGTACGTACCCGTTAAGCAGTCAAAACATTATGTCAGCGCGATTGGTGTACAATCCATTACAGTATTTGGTATTCCAATAAAAGATAAGTTTGTCTTGCGCGGTGGCGGAAGAACATCACTTATGGACGGTTCAATATATGTTAATGTAAACGACGAGTACCCGCTGAACGATTATATTATTGTTTATTTTGGTGATAACGAAGAAACATACATAAAGAACTACTTTGAACCGATACCCTCAGAGGAAAATTTGGAACCTTATTGGAGTGATTTTATAGAAGTCCCTCAAAATGCAACTACAGATAATCCAAAATGGATATTCATTGACAGTCCTGATGGATATCGTAATTGCAAATATAACAGATATGATGAAAATAAAGAGTTAATTGATTAGGGTTGACATTACGTTAAAATAAGTATAAAATATATACAATATTTATAAAGCGTTGAGAAAGAACGATGGGCAAGTTAAACTTTCAGAGAGATTTCGGTTGGTGCGAGAAATCAGTTTTGTGCTCTGAGACCACTTTCGAGCGTCGGTGAAAACATTTTTTATGATTAAGCCGTACCGTATGACTGCGTTAAAGTCGTTTGAGTGGCGGAATATTTATATTTCGCAATGCGGGTGGAACCGTGGAATGTTGTATTTATAGCATTTCATCCTGTTTTTTCGGGATGAGATGCTTTTTTATTTTAATATGTAATTATTGCGGGTCGTCGGGGACGCCGACCCCTACGGAAAAAGGAGAAATAGATTATGATTAAGGTAACACTTAAAGGCGACGTTATCAAAGAATATGATAACGGAATCACTGTTGCAGAGATTGCTAAATCTATTGGTATGGGTTTATACAAATCTGCTTGCGGTGGTAAAATCGACGGAGTTTATTGTGATTTGAGAACAGCAGTCAATGAAGATTGCGCTCTTGAAATCGTTACGTTTGATGAAATTGAGGGTAAAAAGACATTTTGGCATACTGCATCTCACATTATGGCACAGGCAGTTAAAAGACTTTATCCTGACACAAAGCTTGCTATTGGTCCGTCAGTTGACAATGGTTTTTATTATGATTTCGATTCAGAGGTTTCATTTACACCCGAAATCCTTGAAAAAATTGAAGCAGAAATGAAGAAAATTGTTAAAGAGGATTTACCTCTTGAAAAGTTTGAGTTATCCCCTGCTGAAGCACTCGCTATGATGGAAGAAAAAGGTGAGATTTACAAAGTAGAACTCATTAACGAACACGCTGACAAAGGTGAAGCAATTTCATTTTACAAACAAGGTGAATTCACAGAGCTTTGTGC
>JAZNIQ010000187.1:0-3921 GCA_045577555.1 Candidatus Fimenecus sp. | reverse complement strand
ACCAACAAGCACCGTTGTAAAGCCTAATAATTTGGGGGTAGTCAGTTTTTCACTAAAGATAATCGGTGATAATATCATCACAATAACAGGACCACAATAATAAAGTAACGACGATAAGCTTACACCTATCTGCTGATATGCTTCATATAGGAACATCCAACTTGTTCCCATTGCAATACCTGACAAGGCAATAAAAGCTGTGTCTTTCTTATATTCTTTTATATGAAATTTATCCTTGCCAATTAAGAAGAGGATAATTAAAAGGATACTACCGATTAGTGTTCGTAAAAATACAATTTCATAACTGTTCAGAGGTATATGGCTTGCTACTATGCCATTTAAACCGAACAACAGTAATGCAGATATATATTTTAAAAATGCTTTTCTATCCATATTATACTCCTTGATTTCAGGTTAGAAATATTGTATCATAAGCAAAGATATAACAAAAGCGAATGTTTGTTATACTCAAAATCACAATTTGGAATGGTTTTAATATGGATATGAATTTACAAAAATATCTTTCGTTTGTTAAGACTGTGGAATACGGCAGTTTTACAAAGGCAGCAGAAATACTAAGCTACACACAATCAGGTATCAGCAGAATGATTGCTGACCTTGAAAAAGAATGGGGCGTAATACTGCTTGAGAGAAATAAAAACGGAGTAAAACCAACCAGTGACGGAATGAAACTCCTGCCGTATGCACAGAATCTTTGTATCGATTTTGATAAACTGAAAATGCAGGTCGATGAATTAAACGGTCTGCAGTCAGGACTAATTCGTATCGGCACATTTTCGAGTGTAGCTACCCATTGGCTTCCTAATATTATCAAGGAATTTCAAAAAGATTATCCGAACATTGACTATGAACTTCTGTTGGGTGATTACACCGAAATTGAGGAATGTATACATACAGGTAGAGTTGATTGTGGATTTTTAAGATTGCCCACCCACCCTGAATTTGAAACAATATTTCTCCAAAAAGACAAGCTTATGGCAATAATCCCTGAAAATCATTCATTGAAAGATTGCAATAAGTTCCCTGTAACTGCTCTTTGCAATGAACCTTTTATGCTTCTTGAGAAAGGTGCAAAAGCAGAAATTCCGGAAATATTTGAGCGTAACAATTTAACACCAAATGTAAAATTTACTACTTGGGACGATTACGCTGTAATGTCTATGGTAGAAAGCGGACTTGGCATAGCGATTCTTCCTGAGTTAATTTTAAAGCGTGTTCCATATAGAATTATAGCAAAAGAACTTGATGTTCCCGCGTATCGAAACATAGGACTCGCACTGCGAGATAAGAAAACTGCTTCTCTTGCAGTAAAACGGTTTATTGACTATTTACAATACAGATAAAATATACCAACTCCCACCTACATTTCAGTAAGTGGGAGTTGCTGTTTTTATTTAAATTTTAGTTATCAATCACTTCATACAGCGTTTCCTGAAATGCTGGAAGCCACCACTCTTTGTAGCCTGCTTTTGTGGGATGGATATGGTCAATAAGATATATTGCTTTTTGCTCGTCGGTGATATTATTGATTTCTTCATCGTTCCATAAATCAATAACAGTAATATCCCATTTCTTTTGAATTTCCAACAGCAAATCTACCCTCGTAATCCACTAATTGTATATTATAGATTTATATGATAACATAAATAAAAAACGTCTTCAACACGATAAATAAAAAACTTCTTCAACACAACCTTCTTGTTATTTAACTGTGCCTATGTTATACTGATTTTATGCTAAATATAGAATCAGAGGTGCAGAAATGACAACTCAGGAATATTTAAAACTCATTGATAATGTTAACGAAAATGGTAAATACAAAGCAGATTGGGCCTCCCTTTCTCACCACAAGGTTCCCGCTTGGTTCATGCGCGATAAGCTTGGAATTTTCATTCATTGGGGTATTTACAGCGTACCTGCACACGGCTGTGAATGGTATTCCAGAGGTATGTATGACCCTAACTGCGGAGATTTTGAATACCACAGAAAAACCTATGGCGATCAAAAGGATTTTGGTTATAAAGACTTTATTCCAATGTTCAAGGCAGAAAAATTTGATGCAGAAAAATGGATTTCACTTTTCAAAAAAGCGGGTATCAAATATGTTATGCCTGTTGCAGAGCATCACGATGGCTTTGCAATGTATGATACAGAATTCAACCGCTGGAATTCAAAGGAAATGGGACCTTGCCGTGATGTTGTTGGCGAATTGAAAGCCGAATGTGAAAAGCAAGGACTTACCCTTTGCGCATCAACTCACAGAGCCGAGCACTATTTCTTTATGAATATGGGCAGAACTTTTGACAGCGATGTAAATGATGAAAATTATAGTGATTTTTATGGTCCTGCCGTTTACTGCAAAGAGTTTCATTCAGGTGATTTACACAAATACACCGCTGATACATATTCTCTCGGAGCAAGCAAGGAATGGCTGGAAGACTGGCTTGTTCGTACCTGTGAGCTTATTGATAAATACAAACCTGCAGTCCTCTATTTTGATTGGTGGATTCACAATCATTCTTTCAAGCCTTATCTCAAAAAGCTTGCGGCATATTACTACAACCGCGCAGAAGAATGGGGCAAGGAAGTAACCATTAACTATAAGCACGAGGCTTTCCCACCAAATGTGGCAACATTTGATGTTGAAAGAGGTGCATTAACAGGAATTTCACCGACTTATTGGCAGACAGATACAGCAATAGGTAAATGCTCCTGGGGTTATACAACGGACAACAAATTCAAAAGTTCCCGTCAAGTTATCTGTGACCTTGTTGATATAGTTTCTAAAAACGGAAACCTGCTCATAAACATCGGTCCAAAACCTGATGGCACAATTACAGATGAAGAAACTAAAGTTTTGCTTGATTTGGGCGAATGGCTTAAAACCAATGGCGAAGGTATTTATGGTACAACTTTTTGGAAACAGTTCGGTGAAGGCAAAATAAATACCGCAGGCGGTTATTTCTCCGATGGCGATGAGCAACAATTCACTGACAAGGATTTCAGATTCACATACAAAAACGGATATCTTTATGTATTCCAGATGCGCCCGACGAAGACAGTTGAAATAAAAACTCTCAAAAAACATAATCCGCACGATTATCTTATTGAAAGCATTGAATTGCTGGGTAGCGATGAGAAAATCAATTTCACAAGAGATGAAAATTCGCTTAAAATAAATATCAATGGTGAAATTAAAAATGATTTACCCGTCTGCTTTAAAATTGAGATAAGTTAAAAATCAATAAATGATAACAAGACCGAACCCCTTGATAACCAAAGGTGATTCGGTCTTGTTTATATATCTACAAATTGGAATTGGTCAAATTGAAATTATTGCTTTCACAAACTGGTTTGCCTTTTCTGTATGAATACCGTGTCCACAATCAAATTGCTTGATTTTCATATTTTCAATCAAGGTATTGACTCTCTGCAAATCTTCATCAGACAATGCACCTTGCAACAAACCATTTTCACCAATCGTTGTATTTGCTTTCATAAACAGAGTTTTGCATTTGATTTTAGAAAGAAGGTCATTGTAATCAACAGTGTCATTGAACGAATCGTTATAAAAGGCTTCTCCAAAATGAGGGTCATAATATTGCAGGCCATTAAAGCCTTCTAAAAACTTTTTAGGCCAAAACAGAACTTTCAGATTTTTGTCGGGATGTTTGGTTCGGTATTTCAATGCGAAACCACTCAGTTTTTCTCTGACAGTTTCTCTGGATTCATCGGGAAAGAAATTCCAGCAATACTGATTCTTGAAATAATAATAGACGAAATCCTTTTCCACATCCTGTAAAAGGAAATTATGGCAGACAGAGGATAAATCCTTGTAATTGTATGTATTATATCTTCTTTCGCCCCAGCTTGAGAAGAACGGAGGGTCTTCCAATATTA
>JAZNIQ010000186.1:0-9570 GCA_045577555.1 Candidatus Fimenecus sp. | reverse complement strand
GTATCTGTCACATTCTTTATTAGAGGCTCTTATGCCACAATAAAGACAGTCGTTTTTACAGATATTGCTAATTTCAATAAGTCCACGGATAAAAACTGTTTTTCCATAAATTTCCTGACGTTTCTTAACGGCTTCCTGTTTTAAAAACTCTGCGATTTCTTCATTTCGGTTATCAATAAGATATTTATACTCTGCAACCTCAAGTTTCCCGCTATCAATTAATTTTTGTCCGATTTTCAATAACTTCTCATTCATTTGTAATCACATTTGAGTAAGCAGTTTTAACGCTTATGCCTTGAATTTTGCCGATTTTTCCCGACAAAGCAGAAATAACATCCTGCGGTGCATCGACTGCAATGCTTACTATATTTACATTCTTTTTTCTGTACGGAATTCCCATTCTGCCCACAATGTATTCACCGTAGTCATGTAAAATGGAGTTGAGAATTTCAACTGACTCCATATTCTCAACAATTATTCCCATAACTGCAATTCTTGTTTCCATATCATCACCTCTCCGATAATTATCAAACAAAAAGGTACAATACCCCTGAAGATATTGTACCGATAAATATAAGTGTAGTATTTTTTATACATTACACCTTTCATCCGGAAGCCATCAGCATCTTCATGTCAGGTCATATTTATTTTATCATATTATTTTTTTCTTGTAAAGGTAAATTCGCTTTGCCAACACAAATTTATTGCATTACATTACCTTTTTTGATATTATTTTATTATATTGGTTTAAGTTGGTGAAAATAATGATTAAAATTATCAGTTTGATTTTAAGCTTTGTGACAGTTATGTCAATGACACTTGAAGGACTTCCCTATTTTTTCCGTCCTACATTAGAGGTTGATGCTTCATCATATCTTGGTGAGGTTTCAAACAGGGCATCGGGATATCTTTATGGCGTTGCTGAAAATGGTGTGCCTGATGCTGCAGTGGTTGAAAGTATTGACATAGGCAGTATTTCACAGAAAGTTATTGACGGACTTCAACACCCTATTGGTGACGTTGATCACGTTGCTCCCGTCCTTGACAATTGCGAATACATCACGGTTTATATGCAGGACTGTTTTGACACCTGGTATTATTGTCATCAGGAAATTATGGACATCCGTGCAACCGGAAATTACGATAGTATGCAGTTTGTCCGTGAAAGATTTTTGCCACAAGTTAAAAATGCCGTTGAAAAGTTAGTACAGACAGATTATGCCGACAGACTTGTTTATTGCCTTTACAATGAAACAGACAACGCAGTATGGTTTGGAACTCCATCACCAGACGGCACATGGCTTATGTATGATGATGAGGCAAAATTCCGTTTTTATGAAGCTTGGAAAGAAACATACAATCTTGTACGTTCAATTGACCCTGATGCAGTAATCGGTGGTCCCGGTTATTGTGATTTTGACCTTTATGAATTAGAACATTTCCTTACATATTGCAAGGAAAATAACTGTATGCCCGACATTATGATTTATCACGAACTTGGTGATAAATCTGCTTATTACTGGCAGGACCATGTTGATGCTTACCGTGACCTTGAAGAAGAAATGGGAATCAAGGAAATGCCTGTTATTGTTACAGAATACGGCACAATGTATGAATGTGGTGCTCCTGCTGATATGGTTAAATATATCTCTGCTATTGAGCACTCCGGAGTGTGGGCAAATGCAGCATACTGGCGACTTGCCAACAACTTGAACGACACAGTTGCCGACAATAACAGTCCTAACTCAAACTGGTGGCTTTTCCGTTGGTATGCGGATATGGAAGGCTATCTTCTCGATTCAAAAATTATTGACATTACCCATGCCGATTTTGCAAACGCAATTAAATATGGTTATGAACGCTTCCATTATAAATATTTTAATGGTTTTTCATCAATGAACACAGAAAAAGACGAGATTACCGTTATTTGCGGTGGCTCGGACTATGACAATTATATCAGCCTTAAACATCTGGGCAAAACCAATCTTGGTAAAAAGGTCAATGTTAAAATTGAAAGTGTTTGCTATGAAGGATTGAGCGGTATTGTTAACGCTCCGACTCTTGTTGCAGAATATACGGACAGAGTATCCCTTGGCAAACTCCGTGTTGACATTAAAAGCCCGGACCCTACTGCGGTTTATCACATCACCATTACTCCTGCCGAAGACGGTAAAAAAGATTACTACAACGATAATCTTCCAATGCGTTACGAATTTGAATATGGTACTCGTATTGGCGGCACTTACACTTACGACAGCGCTTATGCCACAACAGGTGACATAATGGGTATGGTTGGTGGCCTTGAAAATACCGGTGACAGCATAACTGTTAAATTCAATGTTGACAAAAATGATTACTATGATTTATCTGTAATTTTTGGCAACTCCAATGACGGCTCAAAACCTGCTGACCGAGTCGATACAAGGGCAATTATGACTCTTGACGGTGTAACAAATGATGTGTATTTTCCCAACACAATCAAGAGTGAATATACAGACAAAATGACTTTTGTCCGCTATCTTACAAAGGGTGAGCACAGCATCACATTTGCTCATGGTGACGGCACATTTGTCCTTGACAGTATGCTTGTGCGTCGTCACGAGGATATAAACGAAATTGCTCTTTTACACGATTCTGACAGAACAAATGAAAATACTCAGTCGTTTTTAGCCATTGCACCTTTTGACGGATTCTATAATATTCTCACAGACACTTCAACTGACTGCAAAATCGATGGTGCTTCTGCTTATATTGATGGTAACAGTATTGTATATCTCCGCAAAGGACTTAACTATATTGATTTCAATGCCGTAAAACCTGTTGACTGCACAATAAAAGTTACTGACGAAAATAATTACAATATAAATATCTACGCTGAAAATATGGCACTTTCTGACGGTGCAACACTTATTGACAACCATATTGAAAACATATCCTGTAATGGTGGCTCGGCAAAATTTAAAGTGAATGTTGCAAAAGCGGGAAATTACCGTATGACTGTTTCCTATTCAAACAATGACGAAGGCGGTGTTCACAGCTATAATGTTGACCTTATTGAACGCTACATTACTGTTAATGTGAACGGTGAAAAACAGAATGTATGGTGCAGAAATACATACAGTTGGGACACTGTAAAGACAGTTACATTGAACATTGAACTTAATGAGGGTGAAAACACAATCACCTTTACAAATGATGGTTCAGTTAAATTCAACAACAGAGATTCTTATGCACCATATATTTTCGCTGTAAGCGTTAACGATTTATGCGATAGTGAGGTGGCTTAATGTTAGTAAAAGTTATAAGAGCATTAGTCGCGGTACTTATGGTTATTTCCCCCGCATTGCCACAGAAATTAAGTCTTCCCGCCATACCAAAAGGACAGGATTTAGAGCTTGAATCAAGATTTGAACTTGTATGGTCCGATGAATTCGACGGTGATAAACTGGATAAGTCAAAATGGAATTACACATGGTGGGAAACTGAACGAAAAGGCGGTTTTTGGCATGAAGATATGGTAAGCGTCAAGAATGGAAATCTTGTAATTACCACAGCCTATTTTGATGAGCCATTAGAAAATTACTACCTTGAAAAATGGGGCGACAAAATAAACTTCAAAGACTATAAAACAGGTTGGTACACAGGGTGTGTTACTACACAAAGCACATTTGAACAAACTTATGGCTATTTTGAATGCAGATGTATCCTGCCTAAATCAACAGGAATGTGGTCTGCTTTTTGGATGATGAACGGTGAAGTGGAAAATGTTGACGATAGCGGTAAAGATGGTACTGAAGTTGATATTTTTGAGTCCATGTATTACAAAGATGCGTGGTGGGGTGCGGGTGACGCGGTTATAAGCGGCATTCACTATGACGGATACGGTGCAGACCACAAGGGTGACAGTATAGGTAAATGGTTTGCTAAAAATCCTTACGAGGAATTCAACACCTATGGTCTTGAATGGAATGAAAATGAATACATTTTCTATATTAACGGTGTTGAAACAGGCAGACTTTCCACCGGTGGTGTAAGTCAGAATCCTGAATATCTCATACTCTCATGCGAGGTTGCAGGTGAAAATGGTGTTGCAAATGCTGACCGACACGGCACGGGTAAAATAAATATGAAACCCGGTGACACTGCTGAATTCATTGTTGACTATGTAAGAGTTTATCAGTATAAATAATTGAAAGCAGGGATTTCTCCCTGCTTTTTTATCTGTTCAAAAGAAATATTGCCAAATTAAGATATCCTGCAAATGTTACCCATACAAGGTACGGAATTAACAGTTTCCCGGCATTTTTATCGATTTTATAAAAGAAATATATATTTGCAACTATTGCCAACCATAATAAAATCAACCAGATAAATGCAAACAGATATGCTTGCATATTAAAGAAAATTATTGACCAGAAGAAATTAAAAAACAGCTGAATGCCAAAAGAAATTATTGCCGGTTGTTTATCTTGCTTTGATTTCGTTGTAACCACAAGATAAAGTGCTATACCCATAAGCACATAAAGAATTGTCCACACCACAGGGAAAAGCCATCCCGGAGGAGCTAATGCGGGTTGAACTATCTTATCATACAAATCCATATTTCCCGCAGTAAATAAGGCGGAAAGTCCACCTACCGCCAAGGGAATTGCTATGCAAATCAACAGTTTTTTCCATTCAATTCTCAAAAATATCACCCCTTATCATAATTTATGATACAGTCGAGGTTGATATTCCCAACACTACAAGAATTGTCGCATTTGAATAATCAAATCTTCTTCAAGATTTATAAGTCTTTTGCAAATATCCTTTGATTTTTCATCTGCTGCAGCATATTTGTTAAGATATTTATTAAGAGATTTTACACCCATATTGCAGCCATCGGTAATTAAATCTGCGATTGTATGGTCGGACTCATTCATAACAAGTTTCATATTTGTTTTCATCCACGACATACCCTTTGCCATTGGGTTTGGCTCTTTACCATCATCGTGATATTGGTCAAGAAGTTCTTGCAACTCCTTATCAAGCTTACAATGCTCCTTCCTGCTGTCAGACAAGTCTTTTTTGAGCCTTTCATCTTTTACATAATCAAGAACATCATCTATAGAGGAAACACCCATTTTGACACCTGCATCGCACTCACGAAGCAATTTAATTGTATCCTGTTCAATCATATACTGACTCTCCTTTCTTTTTTATATTATTATCAAAAATTCCGAAAATTATTAAAAAAGACGAAAAAGCTTTTTATTGCTCTTTCGTCTTTTCATCTTTATTCTTAAAAACAGTTAATGCGGCTGTTACACAATACACCTTTTCTGCACCGCGGATTTTGAGTATCCACGCACAGTCGTCAAGAGTTGCACCCGAGGTCTTAACATCATCTACAAGCAGAACTGTTTTTCCTTTAATTTCAACATTCTCTTTTATATCATAAATACCAAACACATTGCCTTTTCGATATTTTATACCCATATCGTGCTGTGAACGGGTATCAAAAAGTTTTAAAAGAACAGGCTTTAAAGGAATATTCAGTTTCTTTGATAGACTTTCAGCAAGTAATTCGCTTTGATTATAGGTTCTTTTTAGCTTTTGACTTATTGAAAAAGGCACAAAACAAATAAAATCAAATTTCAAATCTTTAAAATCACTTAAGACACAATTTGCCATATCCTCTGCCAAAATATCAGCTAAAAAACTTTTGTTGTTAAATTTCAGTAGTTGAATACTCCTTTTTATACCTGCCTCATAATAAAATGGTGCTGTTATTCCGTCATATCCTGACTTGTGTTTTTTACAGTTGCAACGGCTTTTCCCTACACCGCAATACTTACACTTTTCCTCTTTGATTGCAGGTAGGTTTTCACGACAATCGTCACACAACATCTCATCTTTGCTTATGAGCGTATTACAATATCTGCAATGGTTGGTAAAAAATAACCAAGGAATTGTTCGGGATATAAAATTGTATATTTTTTCTGCAATCATAAACAACACCCAAAAGAAGTGTAACAATATTATTTTTTCTTTTCCGGAATTATAAAGATAAACAACAGTGAACTAAGAAGGAGCATCATAGGATAAAAAAGTTTAGAAATAACCTCAAATGCTGTCAATTCATATCCAAGTGTGCTCACCACAGAAAGTGCCACAAGAATTTGTGCACCATAAGGTAAAAAGCCTTGGAAAATGCATGAAAATGTATCAAGAATCGATGCAGTTTTTCGTGGTGAAATGTCAAAATCCCTCGCCATTTCACTTGCAATCGGATTTGCCATAACAATAGCAACCGTATTATTGGCAGTAGCAATATCCATAATTCCTACTAAAAGACCAATGCCAAGTTGTCCGCTCTTTTTTCCCTTGAATACACGTCTTATCCCATTAAGTAATGCTTCAAAACCACCGTTATGTTTAATTAAAGCACAAAGTGCTGCAACAAGAATTGCCACCATTGAGGTTTCAAACATTCCCGATGCCCCCGCACCCATTCCTGTAAGCAAATCGGGGAAAGTTACAGAGCCTGTAACCAACATAATTATACTGCCTGAAGCAATACCAATCATAAGGGTTATAAATACATTTACACCTATAATACCGCTTACAAGAACAAGGATATAGGGTATTATGCGCACCATATCATAAGTTTTTTCAACACCGTCCGCAATATCATAATTAAGTGATAATGCCAGAATTATTGCAAGGGTAACCAATGCTGCAGGAACAACTATTGCAAGGTTGGTTCGGAATTTATCTTTCATTTTACAGCCCTGTCCGTTACAAGCGGCAATTGTTGTGTCTGAAATAAATGAAAGGTTATCACCAAACATTGCTCCGCCAATGACTGTAGCCACACAGAGCGAAAGTGAAAATCCTGAACCTTCTGAAATTGCAACGGCAATAGGAGTCAGTAGTGTGATTGTACCCACGGATGTTCCCATTGCGGTAGAAACAAAACAACTGACAACAAACAACACAACAACTGCAAATCGTGGCGGTGTTACAGAAAGCATAAAATATGCAACACTCTCCGCAGAATCCCTACCAACAACTCCTACAAAAATACCTGCAAGCATAAAAATAAGAAGCATTGTAATTATGTTTTTGTCACCAACACCCTGCCCCATAATTTCAAACTTTTTATCAAGGGATATACCTTTTGTTTGAAGTACTGCCACAAAAAGTGCAACAAGAAAAGCTACCACAACGGGTACGCTGTAAAATCCCATTGGAATTTTCATAACATATTCAAAAACAATACCCAATACAAGATAAAAAGCAATAAATACGCCTATGGGTATGAGTGCAAATGCGTTTGATTTATTAATTAAAGGACTTTCTTTCATAAGCTTTCCACCTTTCACAAATATATTGTAACAATATTAACTACATTTTACAATATACTTCTTCACTATTCACTCTTACTTCGTATCTGAAATTCCGTTCACGAAAACTTTTCGTAAAGAGTGAATAGTAAATGGAGAATAAGTAAAAAATTCCGTCCACTTTCGTGAACGGAATTTTTTTGAGATTAGTACCCTTTTTTGAACCCCTTTATTCAAGCTGCTCTATATAAACAATAATATTTTGATTATTGTGAAAAACATATCCAATTTTCAAATGTTGACCATCACCTTCAATAACACCCCCGTGCGATTTAGCATTATTGTATCCTGACTGAATGGCGTAATCAGAATAAGCAAATTTAACACCATTAATCTCAAATGATTCATCACTATGACCTTCATATGGCATAGGAATAAAATTTTCAACATATCCTTCTACAATTTTATAATCACCTGATTTATATGCACCCACTACATTTTTGTACATATAAATTTGAGATAAACCTGCAATTGCAGAAAGAATAAAAACAAAAGAAAAAGCACAGGCACAAAATATTTTTACAACCTTATATGAAATTCGCGTGTATTTTTCTTCCGAAGTTGCCTTCAAGATTTTAGGAAAAAACAAAATAAAAATCATCATAACAACTGGAATTAAAAGAACTAAATCAAATTTAAATGTAGCTTCATATAAAACATTGCTCATAAAACTCACCTCAATAGAAGTATAGCAGAAATAAGTTTATGAATCAAGGCGTGAGCCTTGTATATTATCAATTCCGCAGGAATTGCATATCGTCAGCTTCGTAGAATTATAATGATTATAGATATGTAACACGGAAGTATTAAATTTCGAGCATAATAAGACCGATAAACTAAATGAATAGATTATCGGTCATAAATAAGTGATTATATTAAAATATCTTAGGTTCGAGTCCTGTTAGTCCTAAAAGGGGTTCATAGGAGACAAAACTATAAAAATCAGGATAAATATGAAAAAACCCTTGAAAAATCAAGGGTTTTCTTAGGGGTTCAAAAAAGGAACCCAATTTTGTCTCTGTGTAACGGAAATCAAACCGTAATTCAGCATTCAATTCTGTAGGAAAATGGTTTTATATCGTCATAGATATTGCTATCCTCAGTTCGTTCTTTAACAAGCTCATCTAACATTTCATGCATAGCTTTAAGATGACTGTTAAATTCATTAGACATTGTTTGTTCTCCAACTATCACAACTTCATCAGCATCACATTCACTCCATAACAAATCCCAAAACGCATCCCAATTAGCTCCATACCACTCCGGAAAATCAAATGCTACTCTAATTCGTTCATGCAATTCTCCTAAATATTTACAATCAGTTAAATCTAATGTTATTGTTTTCTTTTCTTCCATAGCTTTCTCCTACACAATTTCATAAAATGTTTCATAATGGTCGTATGTTACAAATACTAACCCATCATTTGACCATAACACTCTATGACCATTTCTTCTGCCTTCATAATAGTTTATATCTGCTTCATACCATATTCTTCCGAATGCATCAGGCAAATGACTATTCTTATTATTATATATGCCACCCATTATCATTTTTCCGGGCATATAACTTGCTGGTGATTTACCTTGACGCCATCCGAAACTTTTGGCTTTATTTTTTGTAACATAATATTCAGGCAATTCACCAAAATGTTTGAGCCAATAATCGGCTCCGTCATTATTGTTTTTCGTCGCATTACCTGCTTCAACTGATTCCATTGGTATAATATCACATCTACAATTATTATGCAACGGCGGAGCGGGGTCAACGACTTCATCAATTCTATAAATCTGACCATGTCTTGAGCAACATTCAATACAAGTCTTTAAATCAAGTATTGCTCGCCAATTCTTATAATTTTTACTCTGTGTAGTAACCGGTTCAAATGTATCAAGCAAACCTTTTTCAATACCCGGTTCATCGTAATACACGATAGTTTTCTTGACAAAATATTTATCATTTTTAAATTCTGTCATAAATCCTCCATAAAATTAAAGATAAAGAGAACATTTGTTCCCTTTGTCTTTAGTGTAAACTCATTTTTGGATTTTGTCAAGAGAATTTTAAAATAATCAAAAAATAAAAAGACCCTTGAAATTTCAAGAGTCTTTTTACTGGGTTTGATTCTCGTTACCCAAAGATGGCTCCCCAAGTTGGACTCGAACCAACGACAACTCGGTTAAC
>JAZNIQ010000185.1:0-2542 GCA_045577555.1 Candidatus Fimenecus sp. | reverse complement strand
GGTTCTTAAAGAGATGAATCGTCGTTATACACGTGAAAAGTATCTTGAACTAATTAATTATGCAAAAGAAAAAATTGAAGGTCTTTCACTTACAAGCGATATAATCGTTGGGTTTCCCGGTGAAACATATGAGGAATTCTGCGATACATTGTCGCTTGTAAAAGAAGTTGGATATACTTCACTTTTCACTTTTATCTTTTCAAGCAGAAAAGGTACAAAAGCATCATTAATGGATGACCCCGTGCCTTATGAAGAAAAGAATAAGTGGTTTAAAGAACTCTGCGATTTACAGGAGAGTATTGCAAGCACTCATAGTGCAGATATGAAAGGTAAAACCTACCGTGTGCTGTGTGAGGGTGAAAGTAAAACTCTTGTGGGCTATATGGCAGGTCGAACTGATGGAAATGTTATTATCGAATTCCCAAGTGATGACCAGAGTTTAGTGGGAAAATTCTGTCATGTTAAAGTTACAGAACCTCTTAACTGGCTTGTCCGTGGCGAACTTATAGACAACCACTGATTATAATCTTATACACAATTTTCAACAGCTATTTTCTCGATAATTGCACATCGATTTTATCAGCGGTTATAAATAATTTAATATTTTAATTATTATAAAGGAGTTAGAAAAAATGTCACTCGAAAAACTTACAAGAGAACTTGGTAAAGCAATTCAGCAGGATGAAAGATATCTTGCTATGCAGAAAGCTATTGAGGCTAATGAAAAAGACACAGCACTCAATGAACTTATGAGCAAAATTCAGCTTATTCAGGTTTCATATCAGCACGAAGCATCAAAGGAAGAGCCAAACGAAGATAAGATGAAGGCATATGACGAAGAATTCCGTGGTGTTTATACTGAAATTATGATGAACCCCAATATGCAAGCTTATGAAAAAGCAAGACAGGATATTGACGAGCTTATGAATTACCTTACAGGTATTCTTGCTATGTGTGTTAATGGTGATGACCCTGATACATGTGACCCTAAAGCTCATCAGTGTGGTGGCGATTGCTCAGGCTGTCATTGTGACTGTGGCGACGAAGGTTGCTCACATTAATCAGTAGAATTGTAGGGCGGGAGCAAGCTCCCGCCGTAATCCCAATTAACATTTTGGGGTGATTCACGAATTACTTACAAAAAATTATTTTACTTAAGAAGGAATTATAATATGGCACTTTCACCAATGATGCAACAATATTTTCAAATAAAACAGAATTATGAAGACACCATATTGATGTTCCGTCTTGGTGACTTTTACGAGATGTTCTTTGACGATGCAAAAACCGCATCCAAAGAGCTTGAACTCGTTCTCACAGGTCGAGATTGCGGTGAGGCAGAGCGTGCCCCCATGTGTGGCGTTCCATTCCATAGTGCAGATGGTTATATTGCAAAACTTGTTTCAAAAGGCTATAAGGTTGCTATTTGTGAGCAAATGGAAGACCCAGCAACAGCAAAGGGTATTGTGAAACGTGATGTTATCCGCGTTATTACTCCCGGTACTGTTATTGAAAGTTCAATGCTTGATGAGTCAAAAAACAATTATCTTGCATCAGTTTGTGCAACCAACGGCAATGTTGGTATGTGCTTTATCGATATTTCAACAGGCGAGGTCAATTTAACAGAATTTTCTGAAAATATCGAACAGAGAGTAATCAATGAAATGGGCAGATATACCCCAACTGAAATTATCCTTAATAAAGAGGTAGTTTCATTTAACTCTCTTGCTGATTTTATTTCCAAAAAACTTGAAGCGTCTGTTGAGTTATTGATTGAAGAATTTGATTTTACTAATGCAGAAAATATATGTAAACAACATTTTAATACCAATGATTTAGGTACAATTTCTCTTAACCAAAGAAATACTGCAGTTTGTGCGTTGGGTGCTGCAATTTCCTATCTTCGTTCAACTCAGAAGCGTGATTTAGATAATATCAAGGACATTAATTTCTATTCGGATGCAAAACTTATGAATCTTGGTATTTCTGCAATCCGTAACCTTGAACTCCTTGAAACAATGCGTGACAGGGATAAAAAAGGCTCACTTCTCTGGGTTCTTGACAAAACAAAAACCGCAATGGGTAAAAGAATGCTCCGTTCATTTATTGAGCGACCATTATATGATTGTGCAGAAATTTCAAAACGCCTTAATGCAGTTGATGAACTTTATAAGAATACAGAACTTCGCGAGGGTGAAACAGAACTTTTAATAAGTGTTTACGATATGGAGCGTCTTATGACTCGTATCGTTTATAACACAGCAAATGCAAAGGAACTTTTATCCCTTAAAACAACTCTCGAAAAATTACCTGAAATTAAAGATAATCTTAAAAATGCAAATTGCAATTTACTTAAATACATTTTTAATGAAATTGATGTTTTAGATGATGTGTGCTCACTTATAGATGTTGCAATCAAAGAGGATGCACCTTTTTCTGTCCGTGAGGGTGGAATGATTAAAGATGGTTTCAATAAGGAACTTGACGAACTCCGTGACATTGTAAATGGTGGTAAATCAGTCCTTGCTAAACTTGAAGCTGA
>JAZNIQ010000184.1:0-4554 GCA_045577555.1 Candidatus Fimenecus sp. | reverse complement strand
GCACCGTTTTCAAGAATTTTGAGTTGTTTTTCTGCAAACTCTTCAGGTGTTACGTTATAAATCGTTTCTCCGTTGATTGAAACTGGAAGTCCTGCATTTGGCTGAATGAACAGCGGTGTGCTTGAATATTCTGTCATTTCCTTTAACAACAGAAGCATCTGGTCAGGACCAAGTCCGCAGTTAAGACCAATTCCGTCAACAGAAAGTCCCTCAAGAGTTACAACGGCGGTTTTAATGTCTGCACCTGTTAAAAGCGTGCCATTTTTATCAAAAATCATTGAAACAAGTATTGGAAGATTTGTGTTTTCTTTTGCAGCTAAAACTGCTGCTTTAATCTCATATAAGTCACCCATTGTTTCAATAATCACAAGGTCTGCACCTGCTTTTTCGCCAACAATTATCTGCTCTTTGAAAAGAGCATAAGCATCTTCAAAAGGTAAATCACCATAAGGTGCTAAAAGTTTTCCCAAGGGACCTACATCAAGTGCTGTATAGGCTTTTCTGCCACTTTCGGAAATAGCATCTTTCACAATATTTACGGCATTGGTGATAATTTCTTCCACATTCTGAAATTTAAGTGAGTTTGCACCGAATGTGTTAGTTGTGATTATGTCGCATCCTGCATCCAAATATGATTTGTGGACATTTTTGACAATTTTAGGTGAATGGATATTAAGAAGCTCGGGTAACTCACCTTTTTTAAGTCCGTTTTTTTGAAGTTCAGTACCCATTCCACCGTCAAAGAAAAGCAATTCTTTACCGAATTTGTTTAACAACATCCGCAATTCCCCTTTTCTTTCTGCTTATCCACTAAATATTGCAGAGTTATAGAATCAACAACTTCATTTACTGCATTAAGGACACATTGCCAGATTTCGAGAGTAACACAATCCATACAGTTTTCACAAGGGTTATCGTCAGTTTCAAGACAAGCAACGGGTGCAAGACTACCCTCGGTCACGCGAAGTATTTCGCCAACTGTGTATTCGATTGGCTCGCGCGTAAGCTTATATCCGCCCTGCGCACCGCGAGTGCTTTCAACAAGATTTTCTTTTGAGAGCATTTTGATAATCTGTTCAAGATATTTCTCACTTATATTTTGCCTTGTTGCAATTGATTTTATTGAGATATAGCCGTCATCCTTATGAATTGCCAAATCGGTCATAAGGCGAAGCGCATATCTGCCTTTTGTTGAGATTTTCATAATATCATAACCTTTTAAAGTATTGTTATTTATTCCTCATATAATATAATACAAATTTAGTAGGAATTCAAGTGCGAAGTGCAAAATGCAAAACGCAAAGTGCAAAATGATTAAAAAATTATAATTTGTCGGGATGTTTGATGTGTGTTTTCTCGGCTCCCCTTGTCAGGGGAGCAGTCAACAAAGTTGACTGAGGGGTAGTAAAAACATTATTTTTTATATCTCTCCCTCCGTCATTTTCTTACGAAAATGCCACCTCCCTCCTCAGAGGGAGGCAAGAAAAAGAGTGGTCATAAAGACCACGCCTAAATCTACCATTTTTGTGTTAAATAATGTGGAGTATATATTCCTTCAATATCTAATGATGCGGCATATCTTACAGTTCGCGTAGTATCATTATACGCAAACATCAAAATATAATAGCCAGCAGAAATATCTTCATCGTCATCTTCTGTAAAATACACACAATTCCAATCACCTTTTATGGTAGTTGAAATAATTTTATCACTCTTTTTAGAAAGTCTTTCTTTTTCTTCATTGTATTCTTCTTGTGATAATTGCCACTCTGCAAATATATCAAATCTTTCTTCTATCGCAGCTTCATATATATAATAATACTTTGTTGTTTTAGGGAAATTAACAGGAGGATAAAATAGTTCTCCCTCGCTTACGGCAGAATCGGGAATTGTAGTTGGAAATATCTCGTAAATATCATCACCAAATGCACCGCGAACATAATTATCTAAAACCAAATAATCTGTAGGATTTTCTGTTTGTGAATATATAGGATGTGCGAAAACCGTAAATGTCATTTTTTGCGGTAGCGCAAGCCATGATAAACCCCAGACAAAAATCAATATTATTACAGCTATAATTCTTTTGTTTTTCTTTTTTCTAATATTATTAGTCTTTTTTGACAACAAAAATGTAGTTAAACAGAGAGCAAACTGTATTATAAAAAGCATTCGAATTGGAATGGCTCTCCAAGCGACAAAAAAATCATCGTAAAATTTCGGATAAAGAAATTCGTAGTTATAATACCAAGCAATAAACAAGGTGAATAAAACAGATAAAGTCATCCCCACAACTGAGATTATTATAAAAATTGCTCTCACAACTTTTTCTTTTGTTGGGGGTTCCATATCTTCTGCAGGGACTTTTTCGTTCTCTAAATTACTTGAAAGTCTTTTGCAAATCATTTCCGTTGTAACATTTTCTTCGTCAGCGAGAGCACCGATTTTTTTGATTATTTCCGTGTTGAATTGTATTTTCTCATTTGTTCTGTTTATGTATTCTTTAATTGTATTTTGTGCAGTTTCGCCACCCATTTGCAAGGCTTTGATTTCTTGAATTGAAAAATCGGCTTTGCGGAGTAAGGCGATATCTTTTAATTGTTTAACATCATTTTCGGAAAAATCAATGCTTTTTCTTCCGTTATAATTTTCGTCACATTCGGGTTTTACAAGGTCATTTTCAATATAAAGTCGTATTGCACGGTCAGTAAGACCCGTTTCAGCGATTACCTGTTTGATTTTCATGGTAAATCCTCCTTTCAATGACGATTTTACATTTTCACCTTGGGTAAAAGTCAAGAGTTTTTTGAGAAAAAGATAAGCATTATTAAAAACGGGACGATGTGGGCATCGTCCCCTACACTTTTCTTATTTTTCAATTCCTGCTTTTGATTTTTCTTTTTCGGCTAATTTATTGGTATTCATTGAGTTTCGGTAAATCCAAAAACGGTTTACGAGGAATGCTGTTGTGAGGTTTGAAAGCATTGTTACCACAAGAACGATATACTCATTTACTCCTGCACCCTCTGCCAAGTCGCCGAGATATGTTGCGGTGGGGATAAAGATTACATAGTAAAATGCAAGCTTTGCCATTGCGACAGGAATATTATTTGCCGATTTAAAGGTGTAACGGCGGTTTACTGTAAATCCGTAAAGCACAGAAAGGATTATTGCCGGCAGATAGCTTGCCCAATAATCAAGTTTTGCAACTTCATTGAGCAATGTAAAAACTGCAGTCTGGATTACACCCGAGCCCATAGAAAAGAACACAAATTTAACTATTTGTATTACAGTTTGTTTTGGTGTGAGCTTTTCTTTATTCTGCGTCATTTTCATTATCCTTTTTAGCGAGATTATTCGTATTCATTGAACCGCGATATACTACAAATCGGCAATAAAGATATTCGGTAACAAGATTACAAGCCATTGTTACAGCTTCAACTATGTAGTTGTTAACTCCTGCATTCTCGGCTAATTGACCAAGATAGAGTGATACGGGAGTAAATACACAATAGAAAAGTGCGACTTTGAGCATTGCAATTGGCATGTTTGTTGCGGATTTGAATGTAAATTTTCTGTTTACTGTAAAGTTATAGAGCACTGACAATATGAGTGATGGCAAATATGCCTTCCAATGCTCACAATCTGTAAGCTCATGAATGATTGTGTAAGACACAATCTGAATAATTCCCGCACCCATTGAAAATGCAACAAATTTTGCAATCTGAATTATTGTTTCTTTGGTTGAAAGCTTTTGGTTTGACATAATAACACCCCACTATATTTCAGGCTTGAATGATGGCATTAATTCAAGTTTGAATTGATTAATTCTATGTTTATAATCTATAAGTTTCTGCTTTTCCTTATCTTCAATTTCACCTGTTCGGATATATTTATCAAGTTCCGCATAGGTAAAGCCCAAATTATCCTCATCAGTTTTACCGCAAAGTCCGTCAATTGGAACTTTTTCAACAAGATTATAAGGAAGTCCTAAGATATGACCAATTTGTTTCATTTCTGCCACGGTTAAATTGGAACAAGGACTGAAATCACCGACAGAATCACCATAACGAGTTGAATAGCCTACCCAATCCTCTGAAAGGTTACAAGTGTTTGCAACTCTGCCATTTACGGACTGACTAACTGCATAAAGCGTTGTCATTCGCACTCTTGGAGGAATATTCTGCACAGTTTGCGATGTGATTTCCAAATCAGCAGGAAGATTTTTCATAAGTCCATCAACTGTGTCTTTAATATTTACAGTATAGTTTTTTATTTCAAGATGCTCAACTAACTGTTTTGCACAGTCAATATCGTGCTGTTCACCACAGGGCATAAGCACACCGATTACGCGGTCTTTTCCCAATGCTTCAACACAAAGTGCCGCAACGATTGATGAATCTTTACCACCGGAAATACCCACAACGGCATTACAACCTTTTCCGTTTTGTTCAAAAAAGTCGCGAATCCACTCTACACATTGATTTTTAACTTTAAGTGCATCAAATTTATACATTTTATCACACTCCAATATGATTATTATACCACCTATAACAA
>JAZNIQ010000183.1:0-7950 GCA_045577555.1 Candidatus Fimenecus sp. | reverse complement strand
CGCTTGGAATAGATAGCCGCTACTCTTCTTTCGGGATACTGACCGTCGATAATTTTAGTATCAAAGCCGTTTGTGAGGAATATCACGGGTCTTCTTCCGTACTTTGCTTCGAGTAAATCAGCATAGAGCTTTGCCTGCTGTCTGCCCACAGCAACATCCTTACAGGTACGTTTTGCTTCAATAACAGCAAGAGGCTTATGGGTATCGTCATAGAGCACGTAATCAGCAAAGCCGACCTCGCTCTTATTGGGCATACCGGGAAGTTCAACCTCATTAATCCAGTTCTTACCCTGAATCCAGCCCGCATCGGTGAGCATCGTATCAATATAAAGCTTTCTTGTTTCGTGCTCGGAAAGGTCGAGGGGCTTGGGAACATAGGTCTGCTGTTTCTCTTCACGGTTTGCAGTAAGTTGCTCTTTGAGTGACTTATTTTCCTCAATAAGCTTCTGAAGGTCAACCTCTGAGATTACCTCCTGAACATCATCAGTCTGATTATCGAGCAGAGAAGCATCAAACTCTCTGCCCTCATAGGTACCGCTTACATCATAACAGTAAGCAACGAAATCAAGAAAAACAAAGAGGTTTTCGAGGCAAAGCCTTGCCAATGACTCACTTGCCTTTTTAGCCGTATGGGCAGAGTCGTTTCCGTTTTTGCGTATAAGCTCCATACGCTTCCATATATCTCTGCCGACAATATCACGGAAATCCTCATTATACATAAGATTGCGAAGGTTATCGGGATAAGGCAGAGTAAGGTCAGCATCAACGGAATACATCCATTTGACGGCAAACTCCATGGCACGGCGGCAGTTAATGATACAAGCCGACGGGTCTATATGAAATATTTTTTCCGCACTGATGGCAGCATCGGCAAAGGTGCTGAAGCCGGGATCAGATTTGAGAAAATCAAAGTTTGTCATTGTTGTCACCTGCTTTGTGTTGTTAAAAAATTGTTTTTATTATTCTTTCAGTGCCAGCTATAAGTTCTTGTACATCTTCTTTAGTTGGTTCCCTATCCTTTTTGTGGTCACAAAGATTACGAATATCACCTAAATATTGAACCTTTCTCCATTCGACAGTATCATAAACATTATCTTTTAAAGCATCATTATAGTCAGCGATAGTAGGACTTTTTTTCTTAAGAACAATTCCTCTATTAATACAGACATTAGCAAAATGTTTTTCTAATATAACTCCACAAATTGCACCAGCTGCACGCAAAAAGCCTCTTTTAAACAGATGCTTTGCTGATTCAATTTCCGAATCAAAAATATCAGCCTGTAATATAATTTGTATATCATACACCTTACTATCAAATATATCCAAACAAGCTTTTAAAATTGTTAATTGTTGAAGCATGCATACTGAAGCTGTTTCAGGTCCCCATTCCTGAATTCCTCGAGATAAAGATAATCCTCGAAGAGCATCTGAAACTGTATATGTACCAACATTTATGTCTTTTCGTTTTGGATTAGAATATAGTAGAGTAAAATCTTCAATTCTGTTAGGCAATAATTGCTTAATAATCACATATGATTTTGAATACCATTGTTGATAATGCAATGTAAAATATGACAAATCTTCACCACTATTGAGAGATTTATATATTTTCTTACCGGAATCACATAAATCTTCGATTTCGCTTTTTAAATTTGTAAAATCTCGCATATCTTTTCACCTCACCCGAAATATTTCTGCATTAAGTTGTCAAATAATGTTTGTGCTTCATAAAGGTGTCCTTTGATATATTAAATCAAGCAACCTTTACATTAACTCGCCCCACTGTTCTAATGAACAATATTTTGTAAGTTTGTAACGAGCATCTGAAACCGTACTAAACATTGACTGGTCAATTCTATGATTTATAGGTACTGTAAACCCCCACGCAGAAGCTTCTCTAATACTGCGTGAAAAAGCATTCATATATAAATGACTGCCGTTGCGATTTCTGACCAAATCCAAATAATTGGCATCCCTTCGCAATTCCTCTTTTAACAATTTGTATTCGCTTAATATTCTTTCTTTCTGAATATATTCCCTATTTGTGCCTTGGATATATCCCGAAATCATACTAGCAAGATGTTCAACTCGACTAATGTAGTTAACCATAATTTCAGCAAGCTCTGAATCCGTCATATTTTTAAAATCCATTTTTATTTACTTCCTTTCATCCGAAATATTCCTGCATTAAGCTATCAAATAATGTTTGTACTTCATCAAGTGCTTTTTGCACTGCAACTTTTGATTTGTCGACTTGTTCGACGAAGGTTGCGAACTGATTTTGCAACTCAATATGTGGCACATATATTTCAGTTGCATTTATCTTTGAAAGCAACAAGTTAGGCTGTGCTGATGCACTTTCAACCATATACATTTTTGTATTTACTCTATAGCACCATTTAAGGAACACAGGATTTAACAACTCATGTTTAACCTTTAATAATGCAACGCTTTTCTGCAAAAGTGTGTGTTCTGTTCTTGAATCAGTTGCTATTGCAGATTTACCTATTGTTGCACCTGTATTTACAATAAGAAAATCTCCGATTTCAATATTACATCTTTTATAATCCTTTTCAAACTCAGCCACATTGATTTCAGGAGCGGTATCATAATGAACCTCGTCATCATATATCTCCCTTGCCCCAACAAAATATCTTTTGGTACCTTCTTCCGTTCTGCAACCACCATGTTTACCATCAGTTATTTTATAACACAACTCTTTTAGCGTTGCTCTCTTATAATCTTCAACTGGATTATCTAGAACTCCAAACATCTCGACAAATCGGGCTTTTACTAATTCGTCAAGTTGTTGAAGTTGTTGTTTACGGTTATTTATTATTGCTGTTGCTTTACCCAACAAATCAACAATTTGCTTTTGTTCTTTTTCGCTTCTATAAGGAATCTGCATTTTTCTCATAGTCGCTTGAGTTAATTTCTGACGAGTTGCACCATTAACAAGACCATTAGTATTATAAAACATAAGCGAATAGCATAAATAATCCACATTGATACCGGGTTTAGGTTTTAATACATGGGCATGATTATTAACCCAACACTTACCTGATACACGATATGCTATCGGCTTATCTTTAGAACCAAAATTACCACCGTCTTCGGCTAACAACACTAACTCATCATCAAAAATATAGTCAGCCACGTAATCCTGAACACCATTGGCACCATAATAAGGATATGGACCTTCTTTTCTTTCCGAAGCAGTTATTGGTATTCTCTTTGAATCCAAAATTTCACAACAATCTCCTAATAAAATCTTCTCCATAAACATCCCTACAAATCCGAATTTATTTTATCAAAACTCAAAAAATCAGTCTAAACCAAGCATTCTTTCAAGCTCATCCATCGCTGACCCGATTTCAATTTCAAGTTCACGCAGGTTTGTCATAATCTCCTGCGTGCTCGGATACTCAACAGGTACATACTCTGTCTTTTTGTATTTGTTGATTGAAAGATCATAATCGTTTGAAACAATTTCATCCTTCGGTACGAAGAATGATTTTTCTGTTCTTTCTCTGTCTTTCTCACCGTCACGATTGTTGAATCGTGCGATTATGTCAGGAATATCATTTTCAGCTATTGGTGTTCTCTTGTCATCGAGAGAAAAACCGTCAGCAGTCATATCATAAAACCATACATTATCTGTGCCGCCGTGGCCTGTCTTGGTAAAAATAAGGATACCTGTTGATACACCGGCATAGGGCTTGAACACACCGGAGGGCATAGAGATAACAGCTTCGAGACGGTTGTCCTCGATAATCGCCTTTCGGATAGCCTTATGAGCAGTTGATGAGCCGAAAAGTACACCGTCAGGTACGATACAGGCACATCTGCCGCCAACTTTAAGCATACGAAGCATAAGGGCAAGGAAAAGAAGCTCTGTCTTTTTAGTCTTGCAGACTTTAAGAAGGTCTGCCGAAACGGTATCAGCGTCAAGACTACCCTTGAAAGGCGGATTGGCAAGAATAAGGGTATACTTGTTCTTATCGGGATTCTGGTCAGAAAGGCTGTCACGGTATTCGATAACAGGGTTGTCCACACCGTGAGTCATCATATTCATCGCACCGATACGAAGCATTGTTCTGTCCATATCATAGCCGTGGAACATAGTTGTCATAAAGTGGTTTTTCTTGACAGCATTAAAGAAAATCTCTTTCTTGTACTTTTCCTTAAGGTACTCCCCAGCAGATACAAGAAAGCCCGATGTACCGCAAGCAGGGTCACAGATAACATCATCAGCCGTAGGAGCCATCAATTCAACCATCATTCTGATAATATGACGGGGTGTGCGGAACTGTCCGTTAAGTCCCGACTGTGCTATTTTTGAAAGGAGATATTCATACACGTCGCCTCTTACATCGCTACTCTGAAGCTGATTCATCATACTGTAAATCTCATCAAGAGCGGTAACAACCTTATCGAGTACAAGCGGAGTCGGGAGTTTAAATATAGCATCATCCATATACTTTGAGTAGGCACTGTTCTTATCGGAGTGGAGATTTTTAATAAACGGGAACACCTGCTCCTGAACCACAGAGTACATTTTGGCAGCAGGGAAATCGTGGAACACAGACCACTTTAACTGCTGACCGTCAACAACACGCTCCCCTATAGTGACCTCAGATTTAAATATACTTTCAAAGGGCAGACCTAAAAGCTCGCACTCCTTTGCCTTAAGATTATCCGAATCGTCAAGGTCACGGATGAACATAAGATATGTAATCTGCTCAATAACATCAAGAGGGTTGACAAGTCCTCCTGCGGCAAATATATCCCAAAGGGAATCAATTTTATTTTTAAGTTCTCCTGTAATCATATTTCCTCCAAGTGCTATGCACAAAATTATATTTATACATATATCATTTTATCATATTTTAGCGATTTGTAAAGAAAAAAGGTGCATAAATCCATTCAGGAAAGTGACGAAAAAAGGACTTTACCTTGAACCCTTTATAATATAGTGTCGAAAAATGGAAAAAGTAACAGAAAAAAGACACATCATTGAGAAAAACCTCAAAATGATGTGTCCAACTATTTTAATTGTTAAAAAAGATTTTCAAATGCCGAAAAGCCGCTTATTACGAGCGCAAGCGAGTAACAAGGTTCCGGGAACCCATAGAAATCTATGATTTCGTTATGGGTCGGGTTCTTATTTGCTTGCCTCTTCAATAGCAACTGCACATGCAACGGTCATACCAACCATAGGGTTGTTACCTTAATGTATGGGATATTTTTCACCGTATTTTTGGTGGGTTTTATGCCTGAAAATGCCCATAAATGGTACCTATTGTTCCCTGGTGTTATTTGCTGTTGTAAAGTTTTGTAAAGCTTCGGGATGTGGGATGGAGGTTTAAACCTTTTCCGTTCTGCAGTTTTGCTTGTTAAAGTAATCATTCCACATAGTTGCATCTGACAATTATTCTCTTTTCACCGCCGTAGGTGCAGGTATACAGTATGAGGTCATCTCCTGCCTCCTTGACTTTATCAACATCTGTCGGCATAAGCAGCTCTACTGAATCAACCTTGTAATTATGTGTAACTGCATCCATATCCGTGAAAACAACGGTATCTCCCGGTTTAAGATTACCCAGATAGCCGAAATGTGCTCTGTAATTATGAGCCGCAATAACAAGATTATCCGTTTTTGTGCTGCCGTAATAGCGGCAAGGAGATATTTTCAATCTGCCGTAATCCCACTCGGACATAACGGGCAAATCAAGATTTAAGGCAGGAATTGACAGATAGCCTATATAACCGTAGCCGTCAATTTCCTTGATTTTCATTTCTTCGTCAAAGGGGTCGGTAATGTTATCCCTGAGCTCATTTTCGGCTATATTCAGGCGGATGGATTCCATAAGAATATCTGAGCTTTTCTGAGCGCTTCTGCTTTCATAGTTATTATAAATCAGCAATCCCATTGCAAAGCCAATGAAAAGCACTCCTAAAGTCATAAAAGCAATGGCTATTTTTCTTTTCATACCTTTTCCTCATCTTTTTTGCCGAAATTAAGCATAGCCCAGCCTATGCTGAAAAGAATCAGACCGGCTACAGAAAAAATCGGCACCGGCCAATTAAGCTGTCCCGTATCAACAAGCTCCTCAGGCTTTGTGGTGGGCTCCCGATCAGGCTTTGTTGGTGGCTGTATGGGTTTCTCCGGTGAATTATTTTTATTTATTATGGTTACAGAATTTGAAGAGGCTTCATAAGAAACGGTATAACCATCAGGAACTTCCGTTTCAACCACACTCCAGGAGTGTTTTTTTGAAAGCTTTTCCCATCTGTAATGCCAATTATTGCTTTTGTCAAGAGTAACCTTTTCAACCTCTCTGAAGTCACACAGAAGACTGACAGTTACCGAAGACGGATGTTCTCCGTCGGTATCCCATTGTTTTTTTACGCTCAGATAGGTTACATCCTCTGTACCCTGAGATTGATAAATCTGCATTTTTGGTGTTGCATTGACGTCGTAAACCCAATTTTTGTTTTCCTTATCGTAAAGAGGAATATTTATAACAAAGGGTGAGGGCATAATATAATTCGGAATATCTCCTGAAGGTACGATAAGATAAACGCCGGGAACGAGATTGTCAAAAACAATAACACCGTTTATATCTGAAGATTTAATTGTGAAAGGTAAATCATGGGTAAAAGCAAAATGCGTAAGATGAACGGGCAGGTAGGCATCCTGCAGGTTATCCATATCCATGTTACAATCATCGTACGGGACAACATAATCATAGCCTATACCGTTATTTTTTTCGTAAGCAGCGGCAAAGAAATAAAGTCGGAAGGAAGCACCTTCAATCCAATTCCCTGTTTCGGAATCAGCAATATGAAGAGTTACGCTGCCGTTTTTATTAATTATAGCGGAAACGGTGGGAGAAAAAACATAAAGGCACAGAGTTAAAGCCAGTATAAAAGAAACTGTGCCTGCCATAATTTTTTTCTTTTTCATCACTGTTCCACCTTTCTTGTTTAATCTTTCTTTCTCTTTTTCTTATCCTTAGAGGATTTGATTATAAGATATATAAGCAGTATGCCCAGTATAGGAGCCGCAACTGCAGGGGTCACAAGCAACGGGTCTATCTGATAAGCCTCAGTTATAACATTAACTACTCTTTCAGGCTCTACATTTTCGATTCGTGTTCCTCTTACGAGCATTCTGTGAGTGTTTATACCATAGGGGGTGCAGGTTACAAGGGTACAATAGTCCTCACCGGGCACAAGGTTGAGAGCCTCCGTCTCGTGAGGAAGCACAATAAGAATCTGGTCGACCTGATATGTTATTGTTCTGTCGAGAATTCTGATTGTGAATATGTCTCCGACTTCAACCTTATCAAGATTAGTGAAAAGCTTTGCTGAGGGCAGACCTCTGTGTGCTGATAAAACCGAATGTGTACTCTCCCCGCCTACAGGCAGACTTGAGCCTTCAACATGACCGACGGCTGAATTAAGCACTTTATCGCTTGTGCCGTGGTATATAGGCAGCTGGACCTTGATTTTTTCAATGGTGATATAACCCATCATTCCGTCACCGTTCACATCAAGGGTGCTGTTATATTCATCAGCAATATTCTTGTGATTGAGGAAAGGGAAGGACATATTTCTGATCTTTTGATTATAAATATCAGCCTTTGAAAAAAGCTCAGTGTAATCCTCGGGGGTAAGGTCAACAATAAGGTCATCATAGTTGATGATTGCCTGAGACTGCCTTTTTTCATTCCAGAAATCACTTGCTGTCGGGTAAAGAAGGACACTCAATCCAACAAAAAATATTGCCACAAGAATAATAGTTGAAGCACTACCGCTTTTTTTCTTTTTTGGAGCAGTTTTATTTTCTTTCATATTAAATCTCACTTAATTTAAAATTCTCAACGTCATCACTGAAAAATTTCAGAAACAACGGTCAGAATTTTAAAATGCCAGGTACCACCC
>JAZNIQ010000182.1:0-7242 GCA_045577555.1 Candidatus Fimenecus sp. | reverse complement strand
GGCCCGCATTTGAAACACAGGATAATCAGGCTCTTGTTGACGCTTGTAATCAGGCTATCGAAAACCGAAACAGAGAAAATCAGGGAGAAGACGATATCGCATCTCACGGTTGGGTGCACAAAGCTCTCGTTGCTGCCAGACTTAAAAATGCCGATTCCTGCTACAACTCTCTTATGGCTCTTATGGCAGATAACATTTATTACACTTCAATGATGACCGACCACAATACCCACGACGGTTGGGGCGTTTTCTGCACCGACACAAGCATAGGTACAATAGGTATCATCGATGAAATGCTCCTTTACTCAAACACAGGCGTAATTGAAGCTTTACCCGCACTTCCTAATGAATGGAGCGAGGGCAGTATTGAGGGTCTCAGAGCAAGAACAAATGCAGAAGTTGACCTTGAATGGAACGCTGACACTGTTGCGGTGACGATTACAAGTGACAAGGCACAGACAATTAAAGTCAGTGTCTATGGCGGTGAAGAGCAGACAGTTACCTTTAATGAAGGTGAAACAAAAGAGATAATACTCAGCAGATAAACAAATAGTTTGGTTATAGCAACGCCCCTGACCGCAAAAAGTCAAGGGCGTTTATTGCATATTAACCCAACACTGTTATTCAGTAAAAGAATACTTTTTCATATCAGGCTTTTTAATTAAGAGTTAATACTGACATCGTTATTAAGAGTAGTTTTCAGATGCAAAACACATCTTTTGTAAGCATCTTCATCAAATTCTTCTATCGGTGTATCCGGATCGAAGAACTTATAAAATTGAGTATAGCTTTGTCTGTAATGATTTATAGTCCCCTCTCTTAAATTACGCTTCCGACAGTATTCAAGATATCTGTCACAGCCCTCTTTGAAAGTTAAAGTTTTAGTTGCTTTCATCTTAAACTTCTGCATTAAAAATCCCTCACAATTCAAATAAAAACATAGACACATCATTTAAGAAAACTCAAAAATGATGTGTCTACCTTTTTTATCAATGATTAAATTTTAAGCAAGTGCCGAAACTCTTTTATTTGTTTGCTTCTTCAATAGCAACTGCACAGAGGGCAGTCATAAGGCCTGGGATTGTTACCTTAATGTATGGAATGTTTTTCACCGTGTTTTCGGTGGGTTTTACGGGTGAAAATGCCCATAAATGGTACTTGTTGTTCCCCGGTGTAATTTGCTGTTGTAAAGTTTCGGGTGCGAACAAATTTGTAAAGCTTTTGCTTACTTAAACCAGCTACCAATCATAGCAAAGAAATCCCTGATTGCCTTGATTAACTTCTGGAACCAGTTAAGTGATTCCTCAATATCGGGAACCACAACCTTATAACCGAGTGCTCCTATTAACATATAACCTTCAACGGTTACAACAAGGTTACCGTCTTCGTCAGCTTCAACAGCTTTTCCATTCACATAGAAGTTAAACGCATCTCCCATAAGGTCGCCAACTTTGATAATAAGCTGTGTTCCTTCGGGTACTTCAAGAGTAGAGTTGCCGAAAACAATCTGATAGGTTTCTCCACCGTCCATTGACACATTGTACCAACCAATGCCGTCAGTCTTACCGAAAACAATATGATGCTTTCTGTCGCTGTTTATTCCTCCGTTACCTCCGGGAGCATCAGGTGTATCGGGTGTGTCAGGGTTATCAGGTTCGTCAGGTGTATCGGGAACATCAGGGATATCAGGCGTGTCAGGTTCATCGGGAACTGTAATTTCTGTGAAGATATAAGTAAATTTGACTTCACCTGTACCACTGACCGTTGAAGGCGGAGCAATTATCCACTCACCGTTTTCGTATCCCTCGTCAGCTTTCATACCTTCGGGAGTGATAAGATTTGCAGAACCGTTTTCGTCCCATTTGCCATCGGTTACAAGAGTAACAAAAACAACAATATCTTCCTTTGCATCATCGGACCATTTGCCGTTGATAACCTCAAAGATAATCTTTTTCTGATACTTATCAGGAGTTCCGTCGCTCTGGCTGCCGTCTTCTCCGCCACCCACTGAATCGGTAGTGTAATAGAAATTGATAACATTGTTTTCTGTATCAATCACTATTGATTTTTCACTTTCGCTTACAAGCATAAAGCCGTCAACAGAAACAGCATTTTCTGTAACAACTGAGCCGTAAACAGCATTTGCTTTTTTGCTGCCGGCAACAGCTTCACCTGTACCTTCTTCAAGATAATTGACAGTGTATTCACAGATATCAGCAATATAATAGAAGTTGATGACATTATTTTCGGTATCAATTGTTATTGTCTTGCTGTTTTCTCCTGTAAGGGTATAACCTTTTATTGTAACAGCTGTTTCTGTTATTCTGTCACCGTACTTTGCCGAACTCTTCTTAGCTACAGCCAGAACTTTGTCTGTACCTTCTTCAAGATAGTTTACTGTGTAGCCATAGGTGTTTGCTGTGTAGTAAAGAGTAATCTCATTGTTTTCAGTGCCTATTGTAACGCTGTCGGCACTTGCATTGTCATAAGAATAGCCCTTGAAATCTTTTTTTAGACTTTCAGCAGTAATCACATCACCAAAGGTTTGTGCAGTTCTTGTTTCAGTATTGAGAACAGTGTCAGTATCTTTAACAATATGATTTACCTTAAGTTCAAGGTCGCTTCTCTTTTCCCATTTGGCATAAAGGATTGTATCGGTGTGAACAGATGCAGGAATATTTGTAATCTTTTCACCGCTGCAGCTTTCGTCAGCGTACCAGCCTTCAAAAACATATCCGTCTCTTTCAGGGATATAAGTTATTGCCGTTTCGTGACTCCAGATGTGACCACGTGATACAGTTTCTTCATAGCCATCCCATTTGTATGTAATGTTATACCACATAGGAATTACAGTAACCTTGAGAGAATCTGTAGCAGCCTGATTATACGGACTCCAACGGACAGAATCGCCGTAAGCTACGATTACCGGCCAATCAGATACAGCTTTACCGTCAAGCTTTGTAAGACCCGCCTGGTAGTCATAAAGGTTGCCGTTAAATATCTTCTTCCAGATTTCGCAACCGTAGGTGCCGTTATTTCTGCCGTCTTCACCTATTCCGACTTCAACACCAAAAGGCTCAACCTCGTGCTGAATAATGATACCGTAATCCTTGTCGGAGCCTGCCTCTTTACCAAGATATTCAACAAGTGCCTCTTCAGGTCTGAAGCCTTCTCCTATTCTTGTCGCATCAACCTCGACAGGCTGGAAGTAGGATTCGGGCTCAAAGTGAAGATAGGTGTTTACAAAGGTTTCCCATTGACTGATTTCAGGATAAACAGCTGTGAAGTCTATACTGTTATAGTCATCGTGAATATCACCGTTGCCGTTAATCACAGTGGTTGAGTTCTGATAAGCTGCCTCGTAGTTCATAAGATAAACATCGATACGGTAAGTCTTATCGGGGTCAAGACCTGTAAATTTATATGGTGTAGGCTCACTGAAATGTTTGCCTTCCACCCAATCGACTTCCACCTGAACGCCTGCGATATTGTATGTGCCGTCAGGAGTGATTTCCTCAAGTTCAATAAGAGCGTGAGTTGCACGGTCAGCATCATTTACAATGTGTTCGCTGTCAAAGTATCCGTCAACAATGAGAGTACCTGTAAGCACTTTGTCCCACTCAGCATAAAGGGTAATATCTTCTGTGAGAAGCTCGCCCTGTGTCGCAGGAATTGTGCATTCTTTATCGAGATACCAACCCTTGAAGTTGTGCTCTCCCATAGTGGGTTCATATCCGTCAAAAGAAGGAATGTAATACTGATCTTCGGCTGTATCAGTATCTTTTCCGTTCACTGTACCACCCTGAGCATCAAAGGTTACATTGTACTTTTCAACTGTGATTACACCGTCGAGAGTACCTTTTTGTCCGTCAGTTGTATCGTCATAATACGCACCGTTAAGTGATGTGCTGTATTTTTTACCGTCAGCAATATCCCCCATAGTGGCTGTGTAATTGCCGTCAGTATAAGTGACGATAACAAGACCGTCTTCTTTGGTGTGGTCTTTTTCTGTAGGTACGATAATAGTTGAATTATTATAGATAAAGCCTGTTACTACTGCTCTGTAGCCGTAGGGATTACCTTCTGCATCGTGCTTCCATACAGGATATGAGCCGTAACCTTCGCCTGTAGACTTGTCAATATCAACACGTACACCGGGTTTTACAACGGTTTCTGTTGTTCTCTGCTGTGAGATAATAACCCATTCGTTTGCGTCTGCATCCCAACAAGCAATCTTTACAATTACAGCATCAGGATAAAGCTCTGTGGGAACTGACTTATCCATTTCTACGCTGAATTCAAGGTCAAAATCATCGGGGTTATATGTGAGAGGAATATTGATAATCCAGTTGCCGCTCTTATCCTGATACTTCTCGATTGAACCTACATCGTAGCCTGACTTGCTTACGGCTACACCAAAGGTTGAGCTTTCAATGAGACCTGTATAGGTATAATCTGTTGCGGTATATTTGGAGAGATGTTCCTCTACCAATGAATATTCATAAGGCTTTTCATTACCGTTTTCATCGGTAACACCGTCAGCTGCGAAGTTAAGCTTGTCACCTGTTTCCACGAAAGCAGGAGAATCCACTGCCTTTTCAAGGAATTCAACTGTAAGCTCATCTCTTGTTTCATTGTGGTCATAGCCACCGTCAGCCTGATGGTCAATAGTTACATTGATTGTTACATTGACGGCCTTTTCCCACTTTGCCTTAAGTGTGATGGGAGCAGAAATAGCTGAGGTAACTTCTGTGCCGGGAGCATAGGTTTTACCGTTATATTCCCAGCCTGTGAAAATATAACCTTCACGAGCAGGAATATTCTCTGTTACATTAACAGCAGTCATACTTGAATAGTTTTCGTCCGCAACCTCTTCGCCCACCTTAAAAGCACCGCCGTTTGTATCATATTTCACACTGTAATGGTGAAGACTCAGTTCTCCGTTGGCGTTTTCGATAATCAGCTTATACTCTCTCGCCTGATGGTAATGGTCCCCTGCTTCAATATGCCAGGGGTAGTAAATACCGTTGATCACAGCAGCAGAATAAGTGCCGACAGCAGTATGTTCAAGACCGATATATTCAGCATTTTCTTTATCCTCGTGAAGATAAAGAGTAACATCTTCACCGTGAATATTGGCGATATCAGTCTTTACACCGTCGAGATATGTATAAACCGTCGCAGAATAAACTGGTTTGGTCGTATCGTAAACATAGGCATAAGCATACTTGGTAGTGCCGTTGTTATCCTGATATTCTCCACGCACTTCAACGGTATAATTGGTGTTTGGAGTAAGTCCCGTAAAAATAATTGTGCCGTCTGCCTGTTTTGTTCCCTGAACGCCGTCAATGAAATAGTCACAACGGTCATCAAGGTTACCTGTAAGAGTAAGAGTTGTGCTTGTTGTTTCGGTTGTAGGCTTTTTAAACACGAAAACAGTAGTTACTGCGTCACCGCTTGTACCGTTGTGGAACTTACAGTTACCCTTTTTAATATCAAGGTCAACCTTTGCATCACCGTCTGCGGTTGTGCTTGTACCCGCAACGGTACCTGTAATATAATAGTCGCCGTTTTCTTTGGTAAGACTGATATGGTCCGCACCGCTGATAATCTGACCATTGGAAACAGTACTTTCAACACAAGTGATATGTACAATGGCACTTTCACCCAAAAGGTCAAGAACATTTCTCTTATCACCCTCGAACATACCGATAACAACATTATCCATATCAGCATCGAGATTATAGGCTACAAAACCTTTTCTGTTATTGTTGGTACCCGTACCTGTATGACTGTCAGTGCAAAGAAGTTTTCCGTCTTTATCGTATACCTCAACAGTAACTGTGCCCTGTAAAGAGGTTCTGCCGATATTTGCACCGTAAACCGATGCCCAGGCATAGCCCACACCGGAAAAGCTGTCTGCATGAGTTCTTCCTACCATATTTGAAAGGCCGGAAAGCTTTGAGCTGTTATAAACCTCCTGCTCACCGTCGGTATTATTAATATTATACATATTGTGCGAATTGTAGACATAAAGATATGTACCCAGAGTGCTTTTCCACTTATATGTAAGCTCACGCACATTACCGTCATAACCCTCCACTCGTGCTTCCAGAAGCTCACTTGAACGAAGGTCACTCTGTTCGCCACGCATAAAGCTTACGATGGTAACTTCAGGTGTTGTTTCCGCCGCAAAAGCCGATACGGGAACCGTACCGATAATCATTAAAAGAGCAAGAAACATTGAAAGAAATTTTTTAGTTTTTACTTTCATTGAAATACCTCCCTTAAATATGAATATTCCTATAAAACAACAGATTTTTAAAGATACATATAATGATACTCCTAAACAAATTAACTGTCAATGAAAAATTAACCAAAGTTATTTTCAGAATACGCTCATTTTTTTAAGATAATTCTAAAACGCCACACTTTTATAATTTGTATGGCAAAAAATCACCTGCTCATTTCTGAACAGGTGATGTACTTTTAATAAAGTCAATATTTATATTCATTTGAAATTTTAAACAGCCTTTTTTCTTTTCAGTACAAGGTTTTAATAAATTCCTCTACCCTCGGCATAAGCTTTTTTAGCTTCATTAAGGCTCATTTTATTAGCTCCGCCTTTAAAATCCGGCTTTTTATTCTGTAATAAATCATTTTCCCAGCCACAAATCTCACAAATATCAAAAAAATCCACGACTGCTTTTCCACAACAAGCACATACCTGTCTGCCGTAGGTGAATTCACCATCTCTCTTTTCCATCTTCATTGTCTCCCGTATGTTTTAAAAAAATGCTGTTTTATAGATTATATGTCACTTCAAACAAAGCATATCATTCAATACAGTAATCTTATTCTGTCTATCATAAAAAATCAGCACCCCAAAAGCAAGTACTGCCTGAGAGATGCCGAAAAATCAAACTATAATTACTTGATAGCCTCTTCAATAGCAACTGCACATGCAACTGTCATACCTACCATGGGGTTGTTACCTTAATGTATGGGTTGTTTTCAGGGGTATTTTTGATGGTTTTTATGCCTAAAAATACCCAAAAAAGGTACTTGTTGTTCTCCGGTGTATTTTGCTCTTGTAAAGTTTTGTAAAGTTTCGGGGTGTGGGTTGGGTTTGTAAAGTTTTTTATATCATCCAGATAGGAACAATATAGTTATCAGCATTTACAGCGGAAAGTTCCGGACGCATACAAAGGATGGCACCCTTACCTCGTTTAACGGATCCCT
>JAZNIQ010000181.1:0-2980 GCA_045577555.1 Candidatus Fimenecus sp. | reverse complement strand
AGATCCACGATTACCCTCCCTAAGTGGATAACGGCTTCACACCATTATTTTACCACAGTTTAAAATGCAAATCAATATTTTTTTGACAAAACGCCCTTTTTCATACTGCCAAAACCTCTAAAAACTGTTTTCACAAACCACGGACTCAAAAAAATAAAAATACATTACAATGTAATAATACATTCGAAATTAATGCAAAACAATATCAATTGTAAAAACGCATCATTTTTCGACAAAAATGCTTGTTTTTTGCCCTCATTTACCCTTTATACTCCACTACAGCCTTCTTAAACGCCCCTATCTTCCTCATTGAAGTATAAACTTTATATTCATCCTCACCGCATCTTAGTGTTACAAAATCCTTGGTTACCTCTTCAACATAATGCAGATTCACTAAATAGCTATAATGAGGTTGGGCGAAGGATTTTTTATCGAGGACCTCTTTCCAATGATCCATTGGGTAGTGAGTTTCGATTTTACCATCCGTCAGATACAGCACTGATTTTCTGTCCTCAATCGCAATGTATATAATCTCGTGCGGGTACACTCTGCAAATGTCCTTGTTGCACATGGTCACGGATATACCGGGATAGGTGTAGCAGTTTTCACTATCGACCGTCGGGATAAAAACGCCCTTGCAACCGTGGTATGTTACAGGATAATGTGATAAACCATTGCTGTTCAGGATTTCCTCTATTTGCTCTTTGGATTTGATGTGTCCGATTTCTTTTGTTTTCATAAGCATTTTCCTTAAAATATAATCTGTCTTATATTTATAAAGTGCTGTATAAAGAAAAAAGTAACACCTTTTTCTCTAAAAACATCGAACTTTGTCGAAATCAACAATTCACACCCTTATAACTTGTACAATTATTCCAATAAAATCAACCGCCTTACCTGCAAAATACAAGTAAGGCGGTTATTGCACATTCACTTCTCAATCTCATTAAGGTTGTAAATATACCTGAACTCAATTTTATCAGAAGAATCACTTTCCTGACCTTCAAGCTCATCTTTTAATGAATTGTTTTCATCAATGATAAAATATATTATTTTGCAACCGTATTCAACAGCTGTTGGCATAAAAACATCAGCAACCCATTTTGTATCATCAGGGTGATTTTCAAAGCCTGTTCGGGTATCTGCTACATAATTACAACCACTGTGTTTTTTGATAATATCCAAAGCATATTCCAAAGGCTTGCGGTAATCATTAAAGCAGCAGTATTCTTTCCATTTAACGAAAACAACATTGTAAGCTTCCTCATAATGAACTTCGCAATATTTTGTGTTATACATAGTAATCCCCTTTCAATTCTTTCTGAACACATCAAGCATATGAATAGACATACCCACACACTCTTCACGCTCGCAAAGAGTTGAAAGAAATTTCATATACTCCTCAAATTCGCGGCCACTTAAATCATCAAACTTGTCATCAAATATATAAGATAGCATATCTACTCCTACAAAATGAATCCTTGTAACATTATGTCTTTCCATAAGTCTATCAATATCCGCTTTACGGTACAGCTCAAATATTTCCTCTGGTGCCGAAACTGTATGATAATCTTCTTTGATAAGACCTTTTTCTAAATAATCAAGCACAATATTTTTATAAAAGAACTTATAAATTGAGGTATCATTATTACAGTAAGAAGCATAGATTACACCATCTGTTTTTGCTAATCTTATTGCTTCACCAAGAGCCTTATGCTTGTCCTCATCAGTAAAAAGATGATACATAGGTCCTAACAGTAACACAATATCATAGCTTTCACTTTCAAAAGCAGACATATCGCAGGCATTGCCTTCAAAAATTTTAATATTGTGATTGTGCTTGACTTTTTTCTTCATTATTTCAATGTTATGCGGAACAAGCTCGACAGCAGTAACATCATAACCCCGTTCAGCAAGTGCAAGAGAATATCTGCCCGTGCCGGCACCGATTTCAATTATTTTTGCACCTGGTGTAAGATACTTTTCAATATATTTCATTGTAGTAAGAAATTCGGGCATTCGGCTTTTTCTCATAAGTCTCCCTTCTTCATCGTAGTTATTGTAAAAATCAATAACACTGTTTCCTGTTGTTACAGGCTCGGACTTCTTTTTGAACAATTCTGAAAGTTTCATAAAACTCCTCCTTAATAAAAAATTAACGGTGTAAGCTTATCTGAAAAGCCTACACCGTTATAATCATATCGTTATAAAAATACAGTTACGTATCCGAAAATGAATATAGAGGTATAGACCTGCAGCCATAATATGGTGCAAGCCAAAGCATATACATTTCTGTTTTGTTTGAAAGATATGCGTTCAAATCAGTTTACCTCTCTACTGTATTTTTCGTAAATATAACACATCAATCTTCTGTTGTCAAGTTTTTAATTATCCCCCACGCCTCAACAAGCCTCTCCACACTCCAACCCGCATTGGCAGGTGAGGTTGAGGGCAGACAAACCGCTTCTCTGCCGATGGTGTCACGAATGTACTTGTTGTAATACTTCTCTGCAGTTTTGCCGTTGACGAAAATCTGCTTGATATCTGCAATTTCAAGTATCTCCGTAAGGTCGTTTGCAACAACATTTTTTATTGAGCTGTCAGAACTGCCTGTTATATCGCAAGAGGCAATTACATCCCATAATGCAATATGATTTTCATGCAGAAAGGTGCTTTTTTCCTCAATGGTTACAGGAGTATCCGTACCCATAACGGCAGAAACAACCTTCCAGAATCTGTTTTGCGGATGGCCGTAGAAAAACATCTGCTCACGGGATTTTATCGACGGGAAACTGCCAAGAATAAGCAATTTTGAGTTTTTGTCATATAAGGGTGGGAATGGGTGTTTCGGCATAATTATACTCCGTATTTTTCTATAAAATCCTTATAACTTCTGACATTGTTTTCAAACACAGCTTTATATACATCCATACTTGAAAATTTATCAAAGCCATATTGCTCGTTTTCTATCAATGATTGT
>JAZNIQ010000180.1:0-2067 GCA_045577555.1 Candidatus Fimenecus sp. | reverse complement strand
AATTAAGCGTGACGGAGGTGTCACCTATGAATAATATTTTAAACAAAAAAGGTTTTATCAGCGATATGGACGGTGTTATTTATCACGGTAACAAAATTCTGCCCGGTGTTGCTGATTTTGTAAACTGGATGATAAATAATGACAAAAAGTTTGTTTTTTTGACAAATAGTCCCGAAAAAACTCCCCACGAATTAAGTATGAAGCTTGAAAGAATGGGACTTAAAGTTTCTGCTGACCATTTCTACACAAGTGCTATGGCAACCGCAGCTTTTTTAAGCTCACAAAAACCCGGTTGTACTGCTTATGTTATAGGTGAAGCAGCTCTCACAAAGGCTCTTTACGACCAGGGCATTTACATGAATGACGTTAACCCTGATTATGTGGTTGTAGGTGAAACAAGAACATATAACTTTGAAAAAATCGAAAAGGCTATCGAATTAGTCCTTAAAGGTGCAAAACTCATCGGCACAAACCCTGACATTACAGGCCCTACCGAAAGAGGAATTATGCCTGCAACAGGCTCACTTATTGCCCCCATTGAAATTGCAACCGGCAAAAAGGCATATTTTGTTGGTAAACCAAACCCGTTGATGCTTCGTCACGGACTTCGTAAACTCGGTTGCCACAGTGATGAAATCGCATTTATAGGCGACAGAATGGATACTGATATTATTGCAGGTATTGAGTCAAATGTTGACACAGTTCTTGTGTTAAGTGGTGTCACATCAATGGAAAACATTGACCTTTTCCCATACAGACCTAAATACATTTTTGAAAATGTTGGCGAAATTCTTACAAGAGAATAAATGAAAATAAAAACAGTAATCTCCCAATCCGACAAGGAAAGGGAGATTATTTTTTATAAAATATTATAACTTGGCAACATCGGCATCGGTAATCATATGGAAGCCTGCATCCTCAAGGGCTTTTTCTGCTGCTGCATTATCTGCAACACGAAGAACAACATAAGCGTGTTTTTCTGTACGTGCCATAAATGCATAAAGATATTCCATATTGATATCTGCTTTATCAAGAACTTCAAGTGCTTTTGAGAGTTTACCCGGTTGGTCACCGATTTTAACACCGACAACATCGGTCATTTTAAGAAGATAACCTGCCTCTGTCAATGCTTTTGTGGCAGTTTCGTTATCGTTTACGATAAGACGAAGAATACCGAAATCCTGAGTATCTGCAATTGACAGTGCTCTCATATTAACATTATTTTTTGCAAGCACATCCGTAATATTAACCAATGTTCCCTGCTTGTTTTCAACAAAAATCGTTAACTGTTTTAATGACATACCAAATACCTCCTATTAATCATAAAGTTTACGTTTATCAACAACACGAACTGCTTTGCCTTCACTACGTGCAATGCTCTTTGGTGCAACAAGACGAACATTCGGATTAATACCAAGCATAACCTTCATAGCATTTGCAAGTGTTTTTTCCTGTGCTGTAACACCGCTGACTGTATCTGTGAACTTTTCAGGATTCATTTCAACAAGAACATCAAATGTATCGTTATTATTCACACGGTCAATAACAATCTGATAATTAGGCTGATATCCCTCATTGAGAAGAACAGTTTCAATCTGGCTTGGGAATACATTAACACCGCGGATAATAAGCATATCATCACTTCTGCCCATTGGTTTTGCCATTTTAATAAGTGTTCTGCCACAGGAACATTTTTTGCGAGAAAGAACACAGATATCTCTTGTACGGTAACGGAGAAGCGGAAAAGCCTCTTTATCAAGGGCTGTGAAAACAAGTTCACCCTTGCTGCCCTCGGGTAAAACCTCGCCTGTGTCAGGGTCAATGATTTCTGCAAGGAAATGATCCTCATTAATATGCATACCTGTTTGTTCTTCACACTCAAAAGCAACGCCGGGACCTGATGTTTCTGTAAGACCATAAATGTCGTAAGCCTTGATTCCAAGGGTTTCTTCTATTTGACGACGCATCTCATTTGTCCATGCCTCTGCACCGAAAATACCTGCTTTAAGAGGAATACGGTCAGGTGTATATCCCTGTTCTTTCAAGGACTCACCAACATAAGCAGCA
>JAZNIQ010000179.1:0-3119 GCA_045577555.1 Candidatus Fimenecus sp. | reverse complement strand
ATCGTAGCTCGTATGCCAACAACAATCACATCACTTTATCAGTACCTTAATCAGGGTGGTGACAAGAATCAGTACTATATTCTTGTTCCAATTGCTGCAATCGCTCTTATCGGTATGATTTTCTTCATCGTTTGGATGGATAACGGTGAAAGAAAAATTCCGATTCAGTACGCAAAACGCGTTGTAGGACGTAAGATGTACGGCGGACAGAGTACACATATGCCAATTAAGGTTAATATGTGTGGTGTTCTTCCTGTTATCTTTGCAAGTTCAATTCTTTCAATTCTTCCTACAATCGCTATGTTTGTTCCCGGTGAAACAGACGGCTTCTGGTACAAGCTTACATCAGTATGGCTTGGTCAGACACATCCTTTCTATGGAACAATTTACTTTGTATTAATTATTTTCTTTGCTTATTTCTATGCTACAATTCAGTACAATCCAATAGAAATGGCAGAAAATCTTCGTAAGAACAGTGGTTCAATCCCGGGTATCCGTCCTGGTAAACCAACATCAACTTACATTCAGAACATTCTTAACAGAATGACTCTCATCGGCGCACTTCTTCTCAGCGTCGTTGCAATGTTCCCGATTGTTTACTCACAGGTTGCAGGCCTTTTCACAGAAAATGGTATGAATCTTGCAGTTGGCGGTACATCAATTATCATTATGGTTGGCGTTGCTCTTGAAACACAGAAACAGCTCGAAAGCCAGATGATGATGCGTCACTACAAAGGCTTCCTTGATTAATTTGGAGGTAAATGATATGAACTTAATCCTTCTCGGCGCTCCTGGCGCAGGAAAAGGCACTCAGGCGGAAAAGATTTGTGAAAAATTCAACATTCCGGCTGTTTCAACAGGTAATATCATCAGAGAAGCTCTTAAAAACGGTACAGATATGGGACTTAAAGCTAAGTCCTATATCGATGCCGGAAAATTGGTTCCAGATGATGTTGTTATAGGTATTATTAAGGAAAGACTTGCAGAAAGTGACTGTGCAAACGGTTTCATTCTCGATGGTTTCCCAAGAACAATACCACAGGCAGAGGCTCTTGATAAAATGGGCATCGTTATTGACAAGGTTGTTGATAACGAAGTTCCTGATGAAAAGATTACAGCTCGTCTTTCAGGCAGAAGAGTTTGCTTAAAGTGCGGTGCAACTTATCATCTTGAATATAAAAAGCCTGCAAAAGAAGGCATCTGCGATGTATGCGGTGACGAACTTGTTCAGCGTAAGGATGACAGTCCTGAAACAGTTCTTGACAGACTGCACGTTTATCACGAGCAGACAGAACCGCTCAAAGACTACTATTCAAAGACAGGTAAGCTTGTAATAGTAGAGGGACAGGAAGAAGTTAAAGATACAACTGCTCTTGTCTTCAAAGTGTTAGAGTAACCACTGATTAAACTGAATTTACAATTCTCAGCGGCTACTTTTCCGTCATAACACGTCCAAAATACTCGTTAATACAAAAAGTATTGCTTGTGTGGACGGTTCTGACAAAAAACTAACTGGCTGATTTAATCAGCGGTTACTGGAGGATTAACATGATAGTGCTTAGAACTGCAAAAGAAATTGAGATAATGCGTAAGGCTTGTCAGATTTCTGCAGAAGCATTACAGGTAGCAGGTGAGGCGGTCAAGCCGGGCATAACAACCTATGAGATTGACCGAATTGCTTATAACTATATTAAAAAGCAAGGTGCTGAACCAAACTTTTTAAATTATAACGGTTTTCCTGCTACCGCATGTATTTCCATAAATGACGAGGTCATTCACGGTATTCCTTCAAAAAAGAGGGTGCTGAAAGATGGCGATATTGTCAGTATCGACTTAGGGGCTAAGGTGAATGGCTATAACGGCGATAATGCTGCTACTTTCGCTTGCGGAAATATTTCTGATGAGGCGAAGCGGCTGTGCGACACAACGAGAGAAAGTCTTTATAAAGGCATCGAACAGGCTGTCGCTGGCAACAGAATCGGTGATATAGCATTTGCAATTCAGTCCTACTGTGAAGAACGAGGCTTCTCAGTTGTCCGTGAATATACAGGACACGGTGTGGGCACTCACCTTCACGAAGACCCGTCAGTTCCTAATTACGGAACAGCGGGAAGAGGTCAAAGACTTCTGCCCGGTATGACACTTGCGATTGAACCTATGATTAATCTGGGCTCAAAAGCAATAAAATGTTTGCCTGACGGTTGGACCGTCAAAACGCTTGACGGCAAACTGTCCGCACACTTTGAACACACAATTGCAATTACAAAAGGCGAACCTATTATTTTGACAAAACTTTAATGAGGTGACTTATGGAGTTTTGTAGAGGTGAGTTGGTTGTATGCACAGCCGGTCGAGAAAAAGATAAGCTTATGTGTGTGGTGGCATTTGACGGAAAATATGTTTATGTCTGTGACGGTAAGGAAAGACCATTGGCAGAGCCAAAAAGGAAAAATCCGAAACACGTAACAAAAGCAGATAAAACACTTCCCGACAGTATGTTTTCAACGGACAGGGCATTGAGAAAAGCATTATCAAGAGAGGTTTAAACTTATGGCAAAACAAGATATGATTGAAGTTGAAGGCACAGTGGTTGAAGTTCTTCCCAATACAAACTTTATTGTGGAACTTGAAAATGGTCACAAAGTGCATGCTCGTATTTCGGGCAAACTTCGTATGAACTACATCAGAATTCTTCAGGGAGATAAGGTTACTGTTGAACTTTCACCATATGACCTTAATAACGGAAGAATTACATGGCGTTCAAAGTAAGAAAATTTGACAGCATTTTATGAGGAGGTAATCTAAATGAAAGTCAGACCTTCTGTCAAAAAGATTTGCGAAAAGTGCAAAGTAATTAAGCGCAAGGGTAAAGTAATGGTTATCTGTGAAAACCCTAAGCACAAGCAGCGTCAGGGCTAAGATAAATCGTAATGAGCTGCAACTGCAGAGCAGCTTGAATTTGTCTTAGAGCTTTCGCTCAATCGTTTCTAAAGTACTAAGGAACGATACAAAAAACCATAAAAGGCTAAAACAGCCGCATTTTTGAAAATGGAGGTGCAACTGTAAATGGCTCGTATTTCAGGTGTTGACTTACCAAGAGAAAAGAGAATCGAAATCGG
>JAZNIQ010000178.1:0-4033 GCA_045577555.1 Candidatus Fimenecus sp. | reverse complement strand
AACCGACCTTTGCAACAATACCTTTACGGGTTTTTTCCATAATGTTGAATGCAAGACCAGAATCAAGTCCCTTATGCATAAGGTATGTCATAATACTGTCACGAGTACCGATAACATCGGAAATTGTACAAGTACCATCCTTAATAAGTTCCTGTGCATTGCCAAGCCATACATCAGTACCGTGAGAAAGCCCTGAAATCTGTAAAAGGTCGGAGAAGCATTTTGGTTGTGCTTCCATAAGCATTCCGCGAACAAAATCCGTACCCATTTCAGGAATTGAAAGTGTACCTGTCTGCACACCGATATCATCAGGGGTAAGCCCCAATGCTTCTGGACTTGTGCAAAGACTTACGATTTTCGGGTCACATACATCTACATCCATAACAGGAATTCCCGTCATATCTTCAAGATGTTTATAAAGAGTGGGCACATCATGGCCGAGAATATCAAGTTTCAGAATTGTATCGTGGAGGAAGTGGAAGTCAAAGTGAGTTGTTTCCATATCCGATGATGTATCATTTGCAGGGAATTGAACTGCTGTGAAATCATAAACATCAAATTCGTTTGGTACAACAACCATTCCGCCCGGATGCTGACCTGTTGTACGCTTAATTCCAGTACAGCCACGTGTTAATCTGTCTTCCTCGGCACGAGTTACCACTTTACCGCGTTCTTCAAGATATTTTTTAACATATCCATAGGCGGTTTTATCAGCAACAGTTGCAATAGTACCCGCTTTGAACACATGGTCACGACCGAAAAGTTCTTCTGTATATCTGTGAGCGTTACCCTGATAATCACCTGAGAAGTTAAGGTCAATATCGGGCGCTTTGTCACCGTGGAAACCAAGGAAAGTTTCAAATGGAATTTCGTGTCCGTCACGTACCATCGGAACATCACAATGCGGACAATTCTTCGGTGGCATATCAAAGCCTGAACCATATTCACCGTGAAGGAAAAATTCACTGTGGCGACACTTTGGACAACGATAATGCGGGGCTAACGGATTAACCTCGGAAATGCCTGCCATTGTGGCAACAAAGGATGAACCAACAGAACCTCGGGAACCAACATGATAGCCATGAGCTTCAGAGTCCCATACAAGCTTCTGTGCAATAATGTAAAGAACAGCAAAACCGTGTTTTATAATCGATTCAAGTTCTCGTGTCAGTCTGTCAGCAACATATTCGGGAACAGGGTCGCCGTACCATTCCTTTGCCTTATCCCAACAAATCTGACGAAGTTCATCCTCAGCACCAGGAATTGATGGTTGGAATGTTCCCTCGGGAATAGGTCTTACCTGTTCAATCATATCTGCAATTTTATTTGTGTTTGTAACAACAACCTCGTAAGCCGTATCTTCACCCAGATAGGCAAACTCTTCAAGCATCTCATCAGTTGTTTTAAAATAAAGTGGTGCTTGGTCGTCGGCATCGTCAAAACCTTTGCCTGCCATAAGAATTGCGCGGAATTTTGCATCCTCCGGGTCCATAAAATGTACGTCACCTGTTGCACAAACCAACTTACCTAATTTATCACCCAAATGGATGATTTTACGATTGATGTCACGAATATCCTCAAGAGTTTTAATCCTGTTATATTCTTTATTTCTGTCAGGATTTTTAGCATTGGGGTCAGAATGGGAAGCAATCATAAACTGATTGTTTCCGTCAGGCTGAATTTCAAGATAATCATAATACTGTGCAATCTTGATGATTTCTTCATCACTTTTTTCAAGTAGAATTGCTTTAATTAATTCACCCGCTTCACAGGCTGAACCAAGAATTATTCCCTCACGCAACTCGTTGAGTTTTGAACGAGGAATACAAGGTCTTGTGTGGAAATACTTTGTATGTGACAGTGACACAAGTTTATACAAGTTTTTAAGTCCCACTTTGTTCTGAACAAGAAGGATGATGTGATATCTGGGCAATTTTTCCCATGAAGTTTCAGGCTCACCTATATCATCAATAAGGTAACCCTCAACACCATAAATAAGCTTTATATCATCCTTACCCTTGCCTTTCATAGCATCGGGATAACCCTGAACATTGCCGTGGTCGGTAATAGCGATTGCGGGATGTCCCCAACTTATTGCACGTTTAACAAGCTTATCCGCACCTGTCATACCATCCATATCTGACATATTTGTATGAAGATGCAACTCAACACGTTTTTTCTCAGCCTTATCCTGTTTTTTGATTGGTGAAACCGTATTAACCGCAGTTGCAGAAATTATATTCTCACCTGAATACTTATCAAAACTTACTCTGCCGTAAACCAACACGGTCATACCGTCAGAAATTGCCGATAAAAAGGATTTTGCTTTTTCACAAGCCTCAAAAATTTTAATTGTATATGAATATGTTTTGTCTGTGATATTGAAGTTTATTATGTTATTTTTACCGTCGCGTGTTGTACGCACTTCAAGACCGAAAACCTCACCCCAGACCGCAACTGCACCGCTTTCTATACCAACATCGCACAGATTTTGCAAATTTGCAGTACGTATAACATTTCCGTAAATCGGTTTTTGAGTTTCAAGATAGAGTGGAAATCCGTCTTTAACAACATGTGGTTTAGGCTCACCTGAAGTAACCGGTGCTGATGGCTCGGGAATGTTTTTCTCTCTGCGGATTTCCTCGTCAACCTTTTTCTGCATACTGTCAAGAGCAAGTTCTGTATTAAAATCTTCTTGCTGATTAAGAGTTACCGTATATTCAACACCAAAAATTCCTTTGATAAGTTTTTTGATTTCCTTATCACATTCTGCAGAAACAAGAATATCTTTTCCGCCTTTTTTTAGGTTTATTTTTAATTCTTTGCCAAGAATTTCGTAGTCTGCATTATTAAAATATCCGTTTGCGACGATAATTCTGTCCCTTAAAATTTCCACTACCATAGCCATAAACTCTGTACGGAAACCTATTCTTGACTCATCACAAACAAGTGTTATATTAACATTGACAGCCCTTGAAAGTTGACTTTCAAGAGCTTCAATTCTTTCTTTTTCAATTTTTCTGTAAGGCTTAATGGTAAGTTTTGCACTCATTTTCTCCTGTGATACAGCAAAACCCACAATATCCGCAAAGGCAATATCAAGGTTTTGTGCACAGTCAAAATACTCACCAAAAAGTGATTTTACTACTGCCATATGTAATTCACCGTTATATTTTTTCTATTTCCTTTAAAAGTTCACTTACAATCTCTTGTTCCGGCACTTTTTTAAGCACCTCACCATGTTTGAAAATAACACCACAACCGTCTCCGCCTGCAACGCCTATATCAGCCTCTTTTGCTTCACCGGGGCCATTGACAACGCATCCCATAACTGCAACTTTAATAGGTTTGTCATAATTAACAAGTGCTTTTTCTACCTGGTCTGCAAGACCGATTAAGTCAATTTTTGTTCTTCCGCAAGTAGGACAAGAAACTATTTGGGCACAATCAGTTTTAATTCCTGCGGCTTTTAAAATATCAAATCCTGCCTTAACCTCTGTTACAGGGTCAGCAGTCATTGAAACACGAATTGTATCACCAATACCATCAAGAAGAAGTGAGCCGATACCAATGCTCGATTTCACAAGTGCCATATTATGTGTACCTGCTTCCGTAACACCTAAATGCAACGGATAATCACACATATCGGCAATCAATCTGTACGCCTTGACCATTTTTTGAACATCAGAAGATTTTATTGAAACAACAATATCGTTAAAATCAAATTTTTCAAGAAGAGAGATATGATACATTGCACTTTCAGCCATAGCCTCCGGTGTAGGAGAGCCGTATTTTGCAAGCAGACTCTTCTCTAAAGAGCCGGAATTTACTCCGATACGGATTGGCACATTATGAAGTCGGCAAGCATCAGCAACTGCACGGACTTTTTCATCATCACCTATGTTACCGGGGTTAATTCTGATTTTGTCAACACCCGCTGCAATACTTTCCAAAGCACAACGATAGTCGAAATGAATATCAGCAACAACGGGAATACTAACTGCCTCTTTCACCGCATAAAGAGTTTTAACAG
>JAZNIQ010000177.1:0-3514 GCA_045577555.1 Candidatus Fimenecus sp. | reverse complement strand
ACGGATAATCATATCCTTAATTCTACCGGTAACTTTGTAATATCCATCTGGGGTTCTACAGCAAATATCCCCACTATGTAGCCAACCGTTTTCATCAATAGTTTGCTCGGTGGCTTTTGGCATTTTATAATAGCCTTTCATTATGTTATAACCACGGGCAACAAATTCGCCGTTTTGACCATCAGGTAATTCTTCGCCTGTTTCAGGGTCAATAATCTTACATTCAACCCCTGGGAAAGCGCTACCAACTGTTTCTACCCTATGGTCAATATCTTCATTAACTTCACCCATTGTGCAACCAGGTGACGCTTCTGTTTGACCATAAACGCTAATAATTTCAGTCATATTCATTTCTGCAGCGGCACGGCGCATCAAATCTGGTGGACAGTTTGCACCAGCCATAATACCCGTGCGAATATGTGAAAAATCTGTTTTAGCAAAATCTGGGTGGTTAAACATTGCAATAAACATTGTTGGAACGCCGTTAAAACAGGTGATTTTTTCATCATTAACACAAGCAAGTGATGATTTTGGTGAAAAATATGGTATAGGACAAAGAGTTCCGCCGTGGGTCATCATAGATGTCATTGAAAGCACCATGCCGAAGCAATGGAACATTGGAACCTGAATCATCATACGGTCAGCTGTTGACAAATCCATTCTGTCGCCGATAGTTTTACCGTTATTAACGATATTTCTATGTGTAAGCATAACACCTTTCGGGAAACCTGTTGTACCTGATGTGTACTGCATATTACACACATCGTCAGGTTTAACTAAAGATGCACGACGTCTCACTTCTTCACGGGGAACAAGAGAAGAACGGCAAAGCATCTCATTCCATGTAAGACATCCCGGCATAGAAAATCCCACTGTAACAACATTTCTTAAAAATGGAAGATTTTTAGAATACAAGGGTTTTCCGGGCTCTAGGTTTTCAAGTTCAGGACAAAGCTCCTGAATTATTTCTTTGTAGTTTATGTCCTTGCAATACTCAATCATAACAAGAGTATGTGTGTCAGACTGCTTTAACAAGTATTCAATTTCGTGGATTTTGTATGCAGTATTAACCGTAACTAAAACAGCACCAATTTTTGTTGTTGCCCAAAATGTAATAAACCATTCAGGCACGTTTGTTGCCCATACAGCAACATGGTCCCCCGCTTTAACCCCTAAAGAAATCAAAGCAGCAGCGCATTCATCAACATCACGTCTGAACTGCGCGTAAGTTCTTGTATAATCAAGCGTAGGATATTTAAAAGCATATTGGTCTGGATATTTTTCTGCCATTGTGTCAAGAACTTCTGAGAATGTGGCATCAATAACATCATATTTTTTCCACACGAAAGTTCCCGTCTTATCTCTGTTATAATATACTTTGTCAAAGACTTTCTTTTCTCGGTTAAGTTGTGAAATATAATTTGCAAAGTGTGTTAAAACAATATCCGCATCATTGATTTCATCATTCCATGCCGCACAAATATATCCCTCGTAATTAAGTGACGCGAGAGAATTTATAAGCTTTGCTACATCAAGTTCCCCTTCGCCTATTAAAACAGTTTTTCCGTTTTTCATGTCTCCAAGACGAACATACTTTATGTATGCGCCCAAAGTCTTGATTGTCGCTTCAGACGTTTCGCCTGCGGAAAAATATGTCCCTCTGACATTCCATGAAGCCCCGATTGCGGCAGATGAAAAATGATTGATTATGTCAATCATTTTTTCTGTATTTGCCAATACTCCAACTGTCTCAAACAGAATATTGACGTCAGTGTTTTCTGCTTTTTTTATAGCATCAGAAAGTTTTTTATCTAAAGCATCAAATGAAATTTCATTATCAACACGGACAATGACATTTTCGATTCCGGATACCCCTGCCATATCCACATATTTAAGTATAATATCAGATGTGACTTTTTCGTTATCCATGCTTTCAGGGATACGAAGTGCAGAAACCGCAAGATTTCTGTTTACAAGTTTTCTTTTTGCATCAGCAATACGGTCACGTCTTAATATACTGTCGTGGTGTAAACTTCTTTCCTTAAATGCATCGTATATCTCAAATCCCTGAAATCCATAGTCAAAGGCATAATGGCAAGTGTCAAGAAAGGTTGAGCGACTTACATTTTTGGTCGAAAAGACTATCTTCATACTACGCCTCCTCAAATACGATTTTGTTAAGTGCATTTATATACGCTCTTATACTTGCTGCAACAATGTCGGTGGATGTTCCGTTCCCCGAATAAAGTTTACCATTGTTGCGAAGTCTGACTAAAGCAGAGCCTAATGCTTCTTTTCCTTCAGTTACAGACTGAACCTGAAAATCGTCAAGTTCATAGTGATGACCAATACACTGCTCAATTGCTCTAAACGCCGAATCAATAGGGCCATCACCATTAGCAACCCCACAAATAATTTCATCATTGCATTTAAGTGTTACCTGAGACATTGCACTCGTAGTGTTGCTGCTTGTTGTTGTATATGTTTCAAAATGGTATGTTGAAGGAGCTTGCATAGCAGAACTTGCAATAAGTGCTTCAAATTCTTTTAAGCCAACTGCCCCCTTCTTTTCGCATACCTGCATAAGTGCCTTGCAGACATTCCCGATATCCGAATCAGAAAGTTCATATCCCAGAAGAGACGCCGCCTGAGAAACCTGAACAACAGAGGAATTGGAATCAAGTAAGATTTTTTTCTTGTCGCTTACTGTTTCTTCGTTTTCAAAATTTTCGTGATTTATGCTTGAAACTATATCCTCAATGCTTGTATGAATTTTTGTTGCATCAAGTTTGATTTCTGCATCAATCTGTGAGCTACAAGCACTCATAGCGTCAGAAAATTCCGCAGTTAAGAGAATATTTTTACCGGCCATGGCACATTTAATTCCGTCAGCACCTTTAGATATAGCCGCAAATGCAGCTGCAACACCCATATTGATTCTGTCAGAAACCTGAACATACACAGGAATGTTTACTGCTTCTTTAACTTTTGCAACCATATCTGCAATCTGTTCCGGTGTTGATACTCCTGCGTCATCGCAAACAGTCACAAGAGTTGCTCCATTTGATTCTGCCATCTTTACTGCCAAGATAAGAAATTCGGTATCTGCTCTGGTTGCATCAAGTGCGGAAAATTCTACATCTTCACAATATTCTTTTGCAGTTTTAACAAGTTCTGCTATATTTTCTATCATAACATTCTGCTTAACATGATAAGTGTATTCCATCTGAATTGTTGAAACAGGAAGCTCAATCTGAAGACGAGGCTTTTTAGCGTCCTTTATGCATTCCCAAACAGATGCAATATTATCTTTATTAAATCCAACCGGTATCGTAAGCATCGCATTTTTAACATTTTTTGCAATAGTTTTATAGATAATCATATCCTCACGAAGATTTTTTATTGCGGGTAATTCGATGGCATTTGCCCCAAGCGCATCCGCACAATTTGCAATAGCTGATTTTTCACGAAAGAAGTCGGATCGTAGCCATGTCGTTCTGTGAGCCAAGGAGTT
>JAZNIQ010000176.1:0-3142 GCA_045577555.1 Candidatus Fimenecus sp. | reverse complement strand
GGGGCTCGTTCAGCTTGTGCTATGAAACACGTCGGTCTTAATGTGGCAGCTGACCCACTTTTTACACTTTCATATACAGGTGTTAACGGTGGTATGGTAATCTGTGTTGCCGATGACCCTGCAATGCATTCATCACAGAATGAGCAGGATTCACGTCATTACGCTATGGCATCAAAAGTGCCTATGCTTGAGCCTGCTGACTCAATGGAAGCATACACATTCGCAAAAAATGCTTTTGAGTTGTCAGAAAAGTTTGACACTCCTGTGCTTCTTCGTATGTGCACAAGAATTGCTCACAGTCAGTCAATTGTTGAAACAGGTGAAAAAATTCCGGCAACATTAAAGGATTACGAAAAAAATCCTGCAAAATACATAATGATGCCCGGTAACGCAATCAAGCGTCATCCGATTGTTGAGGACAGAACAACAGCACTTCAGGAATTTGCAGAAAATTGCGAATACAACACGGTTGAAATGAATTCCGATGAAATCGGTATTATCACTTCAGGTTGTTCATATCTCTATGTGAAAGAGGTAATGGGTGACAGTGCAAGTATCCTCAAAATCGGTATGCCATATCCGTTACCTGTAAAACTTATTAAAGATTTCGCATCAAAAGTTAAAACTCTCTATGTTATTGAGGAACTTGACCCATTTATTGAAAATCACGTACGTGCAATGGGTATCAACGTAATCGGCAAAGAAAAATTCTCAATTTTAGGTGAATTTTCACAGGCAACTATAGCAAAAGCATTCGGCAAAGAGTCACCTGAAAGCATTTCAGCGGATTCAATTATTCCAAACAGACCGCCTATGATGTGTGCGGGTTGTCCCCACAGAGGTTTGTTCTATACTCTTGCAAAGAATAAGATTACAGCACTTGGTGACATCGGTTGCTATACTCTTGGTGCAGTGCCACCACTCAATGCACTTGACTCAACTCTTTGTATGGGTGCATCAATTTCAGGTCTTCACGGCTTTAACCTTGCAAGAGGCAGTGAGGCAGAGAAAAAGAGCGTTGCAGTTATCGGTGATTCAACATTTATGCATTCAGGTATGACAGGGCTTGTGAATGTGGCATATAATGCAACAAATTCAACTGTTATTATTCTTGATAATTCAATTACAGGTATGACAGGTCATCAACATAATCCTACAACAGGATATAACATCAAGGGTGACCCCGCTGCAAAAGTTGACCTTGAAACACTTTGCAAGGCACTTGGCATCAACCGTGTAAGAGTTGTTGACCCATATGACCTTAAGGCTTGTGACACAGCAGTTAAGGAAGAATTGGCAGCAGAAGAGCCATCAGTTATTATTTCTCGCAGACCTTGTGTATTGCTTAAATCAGTTAAGCACGAAGCACCTTTAAAGGTTGATGCTGATAAATGTAAGTCTTGTAAGAGATGTATGACTCTCGGTTGTCCTGCAATCAGTATGAAAGACGGAAAAGCAAAAGTAGATGCAACATTGTGTGTGGGTTGTGGCGTTTGTAAGCAACTCTGTGCATTTGATGCAATTGTTTAAGGGAGGGGACTTAAAATGAAAACTGTTAGTGTTATGATAGTTGGTGTCGGCGGACAGGGAAGTCTTCTCGCATCAAAATTGTTAGGTCGTCTTCTTGTTGACGAAGGTTATGATGTTAAAGTAAGTGAAGTTCACGGTATGAGTCAGCGTGGCGGCTCCGTTGTAACATATGTCCGCTTTGGTGACAAGGTTTATTCACCTATTATTACGGACGGTGAGGCAGATATTATTATCTCCTTTGAAAAACTTGAAGCAGGTCGCTATGCTAAGTATCTTAAAAAAGACGGTAAAATTGTTGTTAATACTCAACAGATTGACCCCATGCCCGTTATTATCGGTGCGGCACAGTACCCTGAAAATGTCCTTCAGGAATTGATTGAAAAGGGTGTAAGCATTGACGCTCTTGACGCACTTTCACTTGCCGAGCGGGCAGGCTCATCAAAAGCTGTTAATATTGTACTTATGGGTAAGGCTGCAAAATATTTTGACATTCCTTATGAACGTTGGATAACTGCCATTGAAAACACTGTTGCTCCGAAATTCGTGGAGATGAACAAAAAGGCATTCGATTTGGGTTATCATTCCTAATTTGAAAAAAACTAAAAAAACACTTGACTATGAGTATTTAACATGCTAAAATGTTAAAGTAATAAAGACGCTTGAGCGGAAATTAGTATTCGGAAATATCATTTCAAGAGAGCTGCGGTTGGTGTGATGCAGTAGTGTAAAACCGGTGAATTCATTCCGTGAGTTGTTGGCTGAAGGTTAATTCTGTGTAGGTCAAACGGGTTCGACCGTTATATCGACAAGGGTGTGTTTGCACTCGGAGGCCATTATTGTGAGATAATGGTAAATAGAGGTGGTACCACGGGAATTTTCTCGTCCTCTGTGTTCCGATTGGAATGCAGAGGACTTTTTTATTTGCTTCTGCAATCCAAAACCACTTATTCCATAACAAAATTGCAGAAAGGACGAAACTGAAATGGAAAAAAACTATTATCAAAAAGAATTTGAAACCATGCCTGTTGAAGATATTAAAAAACTTCAATCAGAAAAATTGGTAAAACAGGTAAAGCATGTTTACGAAAATGTGCCTTACTACAAAAACCTAATGGACGAAAAAGGGGTTACACCTGACGATATTAAAGGTATTGAGGATTTGCACAAGCTTCCATTCCTTACAAAAGCAGATTTAAGAGATGCTTATCCTTACGGCTTGCTTGCAAAACCACTTAATGAATGTGTCAGAATTCACTCAACATCAGGTACAACAGGCAGACGAGTGGTTGCTTTTTATACACAACACGATGTAGATTTATGGGAAGACTGCTGTGCACGTGCAATTGTTGCGGCAGGTGGCTCTGACGAAGATGTTTTACAGGTGGCTTATGGTTACGGACTCTTCACAGGCGGTGCAGGTCTTCACGGTGGCGGCCATAAAGTCGGTTGCCTCACACTCCCTATGTCATCAGGTAATACAGAGCGTCAGATTCAGTTCATGATGGACCTTAATTCTACAATTCTCTGTTGCACACCATCCTATGCTGCTTATGTTGGTGAGTCCTTGAAAGAACAGGGATATAAGTCGGAGGCCAAGCGGTCTTAGGAAGAC
>JAZNIQ010000175.1:0-5995 GCA_045577555.1 Candidatus Fimenecus sp. | reverse complement strand
AATTACATTTCTAAAAACAAAAGATTTTCCTGTACTGGTAGGAGCTGAAAAACTAAAGCATTGATTGTTATTGATTTCTTGAACAATATTTGCTTGCACCGGAGTATATGAATAATTATATGTAGTTTTTATATACCTTTTATACATACCGAATATTACATCCATAAGAGAATTAACAGGAACATCTTTATAATAAACTCCCATGTATTTTAATATTTTATTACTGTATTTTTGAAATGTTTCATTCTCATATATATAAAGATAAGAAAGTATTTCTAAAACTGTTGTAGAAATTGGCCCATCAGTATATAAATTCGTGATGGCATAATTAAAAATACTGTCTATTTCTTGGTGCTCAATGATTTTTTGTATTACATTATTCATACATTCACCGCCACAAATATTAATTCCTTATATTGTGATAATTCAGCATATTTTTTGTGTTTTTTTATTCCGCTTATAATTCTATCAGATGATGTTGTTTTTGAAGAAAACGCAATAGAATACGCCTTTTCACCCTCATGAAAGGCATCCAAAGCCTTTTCGCTAAAAAATTTATCTATATCATTTATATCAGAAACATCTTGTTTTGTGCGAATAAATCTTGCAACTTGACTCATACCTACCCCGTATGCATTTTGTTTAGCTAAAAATTTAGCCTCACCAAAAATTACTATATCGTCATTATTTGCAGAGTAGTAGTCAAATCCGGGATTGCCGATTACTTGCTCCTTAAAAAGTTCTGCTAAAGGAATATCAAGATAACCAAACTTTTGCACAATAGCTTCCCTGGCAAGCTCAGAAACCACATATTCTCCGGTATCACTCGTCACTTTATCATCTTTTCCTATTTTCATATTTCGTGCCAAATGTTTTGCCGTTGCAGTTGCTCTTTCTTCGAAACTAGAGCGTATATATTTTTTATCAAATTTTGAAATCCAGGATAAATCTGATAGTATAGTTATGATTTCTTTTATTGTAATTGATAAATCCTCAACATCTACTCTGATAAATGAAACGTTGGTGTTGGGGTGAAAATCTACTGTCCTGTGTTCGAGTATTTTCATTTCGTTCTCCTGTGAAATATAGCATCAATCAAATTATAAAAACAATAGCGCACAAATAGTTATAGATATTTTATTATATTAAAATAGTGATTAAAATCCAACGTATTTACAAAAACGCTTCAATTTTCGACAAAAACGCTTATTTTTCTTCCTAATTTACCCCACTACACAATCCACACATTCGACAAAGCATCCCTTAATTTGTACAATAAAGCTACAAAATTAAAGGAGGCAATTATTATGTCAAACAAAATTCAATACCGTCAGGTTGGCGACTATCTTATCCCTAACCTCATTCTACCGGCCGAAGAAGCAAGTATCAGGCTTGGTAAATGGGGAATGTTACACAAAACATATCTTGAAAAGCATAAAACAGCACTTTTTAACTCTCTGCTTATTCAGGGTAAGTTGTATCAGCTCTGTGCCGAGGTAGAAAATCAGGCTTGTGATATGTTCGAAACTCTTGTTGAGCAGATGAAACAGACAGAAGGTGTAACCGAGCAACTGAAAGAAGATAATCAAATGGAATGGGTATGCCGTATGCAAAATATTGAAGCAAGGGCAAGAGAAATTGTAAATACTGAACTTATATATGTATAACAAATTATGGTCACCGAGATTTTCTTTTGGTGACCATAATTTTTACATTTAAAAGAAATGAAAAAAATCTTTACTTAATCTTAACCCTTATAATATTGTACTAATTATAAATTTTAAGGTATAATAGTCCTATATCGCAATGAGAGGTCTGTTATGAAAAATATTTTGGTTGTGGAAGATGATATCTATATAGGCAATATGACAGAAGAAGCACTGAAGGCAAAAGGCTATTATGTGCTGCGAGCTTATTCCGGTACAGAAGCTTTGCTTAAACTTACCTCGGACAATATTGATTTAGTATTACTTGACCTGATGCTTCCTGGTTTATCAGGTGAAGAAGTTTTGCCTAAAATAAAAAACATCCCCGTTATCATAGTCAGCGCAAAAACTGCCATTGATGATAAGGTGGAATTACTTTCGGTAGGCGCTACCGATTATATTACTAAGCCCTTTGATATCAGAGAACTTCTTGCAAGAATAGAGGTTCAGTTACGAAACCCTGCAATAAAGAATAGCGAAATAACCTATAAAAATATTGTTATAGATGCTTCTGCTCATTCGGTTACAGTTAGAGATACACCTGTAAAGCTCACAAAAACAGAATATGCCATTTTGAAACAGCTGATGTTAAATCCGACACAGGTTATAACCAAATCAAGCCTTCTTGATTTAATAAGCATTGATACACCTGATTGTACCGAAAGCTCTCTCAAGGTACACATAAGCAATTTAAGAAAAAAGCTCAGTGAGGCTTCAGGTGAAGACTATATTGAAGCGGTGTGGGGTATTGGATTTAAAATGAAATAAATCTTTACTGCATCTTAACTTTTTCCTTTACCGTTTTCTTAACTGTTATGTTTTAGAATATCGGTATCTTGTTAAGGAGGTTAATTATATGGAGTATATTCTTCAAACCAGTGCTTTGAGTAAAAAATACAAAGACTGCAAGGCATTGGACAATCTGTCTATGAATGTTCCTAAAGGAGCAATTTACGGTTTTGTCGGTAAAAACGGTGCCGGCAAAACAACACTTATCCGTATTATCTGCGGTTTACAAAATCCGACTGACGGTACATATTCTTTGTACGGTAAAGACTATAAAGACAAGGATATCCTGAAAATTCGCAGAAGGATGTGTGCAATAGTTGAAACACCTGCGATTTATCTTGATATGACCGCAAAGGAAAATATGTATCAGCAATATCGCATATTGGGTATCCCGTCCTTTGACGATATTGACGAAAAGCTGAAATTAGTAGGCCTTGAAAACACCGGCAAAAAGAAAGCTAAAAACTTTTCCCTCGGCATGAAACAAAGACTCGGTATTGCAATATCTCTTGCAGGCGACCCTGATTTTTTAGTTTTGGATGAGCCTGTAAACGGTCTTGACCCTCAGGGTATCATTGAGATACGAGAACTTATTTTAAAACTTAATAAAGAAAAGCAAATAACCGTGTTGATTTCAAGCCATTACCTTGATGAACTTTCAAAACTCGCAACTTATTACGGTTTTATTGATAAAGGCAGAATTGTTAAAGAAATCACTGCTAAAGAGCTTGATGAAGCCTGCAATAAATGTTTGAGAATCAAGGTAAGCAATAAAGAAGCATTAGCCCGTGTTCTTGATGAATTGAAAGCTGAATATAAAATCATCTCTCACAATGAAGCAAATATATACGGAGATATATCTATATCTTTAATAACATCAAAACTGTTGCAGCAAGGCTGTGAGGTTCTTTCAATTCAGAATCACGATGAAAGCCTTGAAAGCTTTTATATTAATCTTGTCGGAGGTGAAGATAATGGCTAATTTGCTTTATGCTGATTTCTATAAATTACGAAAAGATAAACTGTTTTTGCTGTTTTTAGCCCTTGTTACCGGCTTTTGTTTATATAAGGGTATAGTTACATATTCATCGTTTTTGCCCACTGAAAATGAATATATGGTATTTCCTCTTCAAGAGATTCCTATTATTGCCTTTGTTGTTTCGATTGTTACAAGCTTTTTTATTTGTACCGATTATAGTGACGGTGTGATAAGAAATAAAATTATAACCGGGTGTTCCCGTAAAAACATTTATCTGTCTAACACAATTGTCACTTCTGTTATAGCTCTTTCTATGACTCTTGCATTTTTGTTCTGCGGTATTGGTGTTGTTTTACAGAAGAAAATACCTTTAAGCATCTATTTGATTTTCATACTTGTTGCATTAGTAACTTCAACCGTATTCAGTGCTGTATCAACATTTATTTCGACTTTAACAACTAAAAAAGCTGTTGCTGCAGTTATTTGTATAGCTGTTTCGGCCTCTATGTTTTTAGCTACATCTTATGTCAGCGGTGAGCTTGGTAGACCTGAGTTTAACCGTGAGATAGCAACCGTCAACGGTGAAGAATACGACGGATTTAGTATGATTCCTGAAAATTCTGTGTTAACTTACCGTGAATATCCGAATCCTACCTATCCTACCGGAACTAAAAGAATTGTTTTGGAGTTTGCTAATTCTGTTTTACCTACAACACAGCTTTCTGCTATTGCAAATATCTGGGTCAACAATACAGATGACAGTATATATATCATCAGTCAGTTTTCTACCAAAGGTGAAGGTGATGAGCCAATTGTATCACCGCTTGACGTATTGGCTGTAGCAAACCCAATATATTCTTTATGTTTCTCAATATTTATAACCGTTTTGGGTTTTTATCTTTTCAAAAGAAAAAGCATCAATTAAAATCAAGGAGCTTTGATATGAAATACTTTCTCTTTACAGTTATAATTCTGCTGTCTTTGACGGTTGTGTTTCTTGCTGTCAAATTATATCTTGTAAAAAGAACTGCGAGAGAAATTGAACATAGCTTCAAAGAGAAATTGAGGAAGGATACAAATACTCTTATTGATGTTTCTTGCCGTGATAAAGATATGGTTTCTTTGGCAGATACTCTCAACAAAGATTTAGCTCTTATCCGTGAATTGCGCCACCGTTATAATCAGGGTGATATTGAACTAAAAAATGCAATAGCCAATATTTCTCATGACTTGCGAACTCCGTTGACTGCAATTTGCGGATACCTTGAGCTTTTGAAGGAAATAGAAAAGCCTGATGAAGTAGAAAAGTATTTAGACATTATCGAGAACAGAACTAAAAGCCTTAAGCAGCTTACTGATGAACTGTTTAAATACTCTGTTGTTACTTCAGCAGAAGAAAAACTCAGATTAGAGAAAATATCTTTGAACAGTGTTCTTGAAGAATGCATTGCTGAATATTATGTGGCCCTGCAAAAAAGAAACATAACTCCTGAAATTAAAATAACAGATAAACAAATTGAAAGAACTCTTGATAAGATGGCTCTTTCAAGAATTCTTTCAAACATATTAAGCAATGCAGTTAAATATAGTGACGGTGATTTGCAGATAGAATTGAATGATTCAGGTGTGATTTGCTTTTCAAATACAGCTTCAAGCCTTGATGAAACACAAGTAAAAAAACTGTTCAACCGGTTTTATACTGTTGAAAATGCAAGAACATCAACTGGTTTGGGGCTTTCTATTGCTCGTACACTTGCAGAAAGAATGAACGGAGATATATCAGCTACATATAGCAACAAAAAACTTACTATTACAATTTATTTTAATTACGCACATTCAAATTAGTGCCAAAGGAGTGAACGATATGATAAGCAAAACTAAATACCCTATTACAAATGAACAAATTAAAAAACTTTTCTTCAAAGCAGGTTTTAAAAACATAGGCAACATTGCGCCGTTAGGCGACGGCGAATACAATGCCGTTTACTCCGTCACTGCCGACGGCAAAGATTATGCAATAAAAATTGCACCTGCACCTGATTGTGAAGTGCTTACCTACGAAAAAAATATGATGAATGCGGAGCTTTATTGGTATGAGCAAATTGCAAAAACGGAAATCAACGCTCCTGCAATAATTTACAGCGATTTTTCAAGAGATACAATAAGAACAGATTGGTTTATAATGGAGAAATTGGGCGGTAATGCATTAAGTCACTGTAAACTTACTGATGTAGAAAAACAAGAAAGTGAAAAAGCAATACTTGATATTGCGGCTGAAATGCACAAGGTATATCACAACGAATTCGGCTATGCCTCAGGAGAAAAGTTCAGCACATGGTATGATGCATTAAAACACATTATTACTAGCCTTGTTTCAGATTGTTCAAAAAAGAACCGTAAATGCAAAAACGGCGAAAAGCTGCTGAAAGTTCTTGAAAAATATAGAGATGTTTTCACTGATGTTGAATGCGTTATGGTCAACTTCGACTTGCACCCCGGCAACATAATGTATGACAAAGAG
>JAZNIQ010000174.1:0-7002 GCA_045577555.1 Candidatus Fimenecus sp. | reverse complement strand
GGCGCTGATTATATGGCCAAGCAAGGTAGTAGTTATGAAGAAATACTGCTTCATTATTATAATGGCGCAAAATTACAAAAAAATTAAAATTATGCTTGACAAATGTAAATGTGTTGTGTATAATACTTTAGCAATCCAAAGACAGTAGGTGGCCTTGTGCCGTAAGTTTAACGCCTGCCGAGGTGAGCGTGAATAATTTTATTTTGAATTTTTCATGTCTACCCTTATGTCCTTGGGTGGACATTTTTTATTTTCACTCGGAGGTGAAACACATTGCCAAACGCAAAGGTTTTAGAAGCAAAAAAGCAGGCTGTTGCTGAACTCTCCGAAAAACTCGGTGCCGCTATCACAGGTGTTGTTGTTGATTACAAGGGTATCACCGTTGCTGACGATACAGCTCTTCGTAAAGAGCTTCGCGAAGCAGGCGTACAATACTTTGTAGTTAAAAACTCTATCTTAAAGCGCGCAGTTGAAGGTACAGACCTTGGTGACATTGCAAGCGTATGTGAAGGCACAACTGCTATCGCACTCGCTAACGAGGATTATACCGCAGCAGCAAGAATACTTTGCAAATTTGCCGACAGCCACGACAACTTCACAGTTAAGTCAGGCTTCCTTGATGGCAAAGTTGTAAGTGTTGAAACCATCGCAGAACTTGCAAAGCTTCCTTCCAGAGAAGTTCTTCTTGCAACAGTTCTCAGTGCCTTCCAGGCACCTATCGCAGCATTTGCACGTGCTGTACAGGCTATCGTTGATAAAGACGGTGCCCCAGCTGAAGAAGCAGCTGAATAATTTAAAAAACAAAACTAAACAAAAAAACATTTATTGGAGGAAACTAAAATGGCATCTGAAAAGATTACAGCTATGATTGAAGAGTTAAAAACTCTTACCGTTCTTGAGCTTTCTGAGCTCGTTAAAGCAGTAGAAGAGGAATTTGGCGTATCTGCAGCAGCTGCAGTAGCAGTAGCAGCACCAGCAGCAGGCGGTGCAGCAGCAGCTGAAGAAAAGACAGAATTTGACGTTGAACTTACAGAAGTTGGCGCAGAAAAAATTAAGGTTATCAAGGCTGTTCGTGAAGTTACAGGTCTTGGCCTTGCAGAAGCAAAAGCTGTTGTTGACGGTGCTCCTAAAGTACTTAAAGAAGCTGCTTCTAAAGAAGATGCAGAAAGCATCAAAGCTAAACTTGAAGAAGTTGGCGCAAAAGTTACTCTTAAATAATTTAAGACAACTCAATTTAAACCTCATTCCTTTATGGAATGAGGTTTTATTTTTTATATCAGTTGCTTTATGTGATTTACATTTCTATTGCATTGTTAAAAATTGTATGTTAAAATTATTTTAAGTATAATTTAGGGTGGTTTTTTATGTCAAAGTATTCAGAAAGAGCAGTTGAACTATTCTTAGAAGGTAAAAACTGTTCACAAGCAGTTTTTGCTGCATTTGCACCTGATTTAGGTCTTTCAGAGGAAATGGCTTTATCAATCTCTATTGGTCTTGGCGGTGGAGTCGGAAGATTGAGGGAAGTCTGCGGTGCAGTTAGTGGCAGCGCTATGGTTGTCGGTCTTAAATATCCGGGATTCAGTAAAACAGAAGTATATGAAAAAGTCAGATTGATTACTGATGAATTTAAAAAAACAAATTCTTCAATTGTCTGCAAAGAACTTTTAGGACTTACAACTGTTGAAAAATCAAGTGTTCCGGAAGAAAGAACTGCTGAATATTATCAAAAACGTCCCTGTGTTAAAATTGTTGAAGATGCAGTGTTGGCAACTGAAAAAATACTTTTTGTTGAGGATAAGATGTAATTATGAGTGCATATGCTTATATTGAAAATGATTCCGTAATCATAGGTAACGATTATATTGAAAGACGTTTTTCTACAAAGAATAACCACATTGTAACAACAGAAATAATAAATAAAAGAATTGATGGTGAAAAATCTGTTAAGTTCAAGAATTATTCTGCTGAGTTTTTTGTGGCTTTCAAGGTGAAAAAATTTTTGGGTTATTCAACACATTTTTTGTCATCAAATAATCTTGAATTAGAAAATGTAAATATATTTAAACGCCGCGTGGAATTTGTATTTAAGCAATGTTCATATAACGGTGCTAAAATCACATTCGTTGAAAGTGTTGAAATAGAAGACAACAATCATTTTATGCATAAATATATAGAAATGATTGTCGCACCTGAAGAACAGCATTTGTTGACTATCGATTACATTGATTGTGAACATATTCTTATCGATACTCCTGAACAACAATGGACAATAGGTGATATTGAACCTGCATATTTAACTAAATATCACAGTGCATTAGGTCAACCGGTATATATAAACGGTATGTTTTTAGGTTCAGAATTTCCGTTGGCTGAAAATAATATAAAGGATGATACATTGTATATCCGTTATTTCAGCGGAAAACGTTTTGATGAATTAAAACTTAATTGTGGACACACTTTCAGAACATGGAATACAGTTGTTGGTGCTGCAAGGGGATTTGAACAAGAGGTTATCCGTGAGGATTTTCTTACTTATATACGTGAAATTTCCAGAAAAATTAAACCGCGTTTTCAGTATAATTCTTGGTATGACCATATGCACGATATTACAAACGAAAATATCATTGAGTCATTTAAGGAAATAGAGGATAACCTTTCTAAAACAATGATACCACCGCTGGATTCATATGTTGTTGATGACGGTTTTGTTGATTGGGATGCTGATTTCTGGACATTCAATTCTAAATTCCCTAACGAATTATATCCTGCAGCATCAATTTCTAAAAAGTTTTCATCTGAATTCGGGCTTTGGAATGGCCCGAGAGGTGGATATAATAATAAAACTCCTGTTTTTGGAAGACATATGGACAGAGCAGGTAAGGGCGGATACAACAGAGCTGCAAAGGATGTGTGTGTTTCCTCTTTGGAATATATTAAGAATATAACGGATTATTATCTTGATTGTGACAGAAAATTCGATATAAACTATTGGAAACTTGATGGCTTTCTTTTAAGAGCTTGTCCATCAAAGAAACACGGACATATGACAGGCGGATACAATGATATGTACCAATATACAGAAATGTGGGAAAATTGGATAGATATATTCAAACAACTTCGCATTTCTCGTGAAAGTGTTGGCAAGGATTTATGGATTAATCAGACAAGTTATTGTAATGCAAGTCCATGGTTTTTACAGTGGGCAGACAGTTTGTGGATTCAAAACAGTGGTGATATAGGCTTTGTTGATAAAACTGATGATGCTGAAAAACTTAGTGACTGCGATGTTGACAGAGTTCTTACATACCGTGACGGACGTTACTATGACTTTAGTGTCACAAGAAATTATCAATTCCCACACGAATTCATTTATAACCATGACCCGATTTATGGTAATACTGCTAAAATCTCAATGACTGATGATGAATTCCGTAAGTATATGTTTATGATGACAACTCGTGGTACTGCATTCTGGGAACTTTACTATTCATATAATATGTTCAATAAAGCAAAGTGGCGTATTAATGCGGATGCACTTCGTTTTATCAGAAACAATTACGATATTCTCAAAACATCACAGTTTATCGGTGGTTCACCAACTAAAGGCGAGGTTTACGGATACTCTTCCTGGACAGAAAAATCAGGTATAGTTTCACTTAGAAACCCTGCTGATAAACCTCAAAAATTTATACTTAACCTTGATAAAACAATAGGTACTTTTGAGAATACTGTAAATATGAAGAAAGTTTCAATTTATCCATATATTGCGGAGAAGGATGAAACTGTATATAAATATGGTGATAGTTTAACATTTGAATTATCACCTCTTGAAGCAATTGTTATCAAATTTTCTTCAGAAGAAGAAAAAACACCGTCACTTGTATATGGTAGATTTGAAAGTGCAACAGAATTATTGTTATTTTTCGATGAAAGAATTTATACTGATATGTCCTGTATTTCTTCTGATGAAAAAATCAAGAGTATTGAATTGTTAGAAGATTACAGTACACTTAAAATTATATTTGAAAATTCTGTTCAAAAAGCATTTGTATCTCTCACGGTTAAAAACGCTTTCGGTGCATTAAAAGATGTTCAGTATAATGGCGTTTTCTATCCTGATTTTATTTGTAACGAAAATACACTTCCAAGATTAAGAGATATTTCTATGGAACTTATTGTGAATAATACAGAAAACGGAAGTTTGCTTTCCGTAGAAGATGTTTTGAATGTCAGTGTAAGTGAGGGGTATGGCGCAATTCGTTTTGGCGAAAAAGCAAGCCGTGGCGATATTCATCTCAAAGAAAATGATAAGATGACAGTTGTTATTGAACCTAACGGACTGGCAAAACTTTATGTAAACGGTGAGTTGAGTAGTTCTGCATATTTTGAAAACCTTAATGATTATCAAAATGTTCAAGCAGAGCTTTCAGTTAATGCATCGGAATTAAAGATTATTGATAAAGCTTTATCCTTTAAAGAAATAAGATAAAAGGAGTAAAAATATGTCTTTAAATAAAGAATTATTGGCATATACTGACGCTAAAGCCATTGATGACAACATCATACTTACTCAAAATGTGCGTGTTACTGTTTTAACACCTAAAATGCTTCGAGTTGAATATTCAACAGATAGCAAGTTTACAGATTTGCCATCACAGAGCATCTGGTACAGAAATTTTGGTAAAGTTGAGTTTACCCATAAAACAGAGGTCGATGTTGTAGTTGTCAAAACATCATATGCTGAATTTACTATCAATTGTCATACAGGTGCATTTAAGAATGTGTTGATTGATGGTAAGAAACTTACATATAATTCTGCAAATAACCTTAAAGGTACTACACGAACTCTTGACCAGACATACGGTCCTAAAGAACTTGACGATGGTGTTATTTCCACAGATGGTGTATCAATTTATGATGACAGTAAAACACTTCTTCTTAATGAAGATGGAACATTATCTTCACGCGAAAAGGAAACAAAGGATTACTATATTTTTGCTTATGGCAAAGATTATGTGGCAGGCATAAATGAGTTTTATAAAATTTCAGGTATGCCTCCACTTGTTCCACGTTACGTTCTTGGAAACTGGTGGAGTCGTTACAGAGCCTATACACAAAAGGAATATCTTGATTTAATGAATGAATTTGCTCATCGCGATATTCCGTTAACAGTTGCAACTGTTGATATGGATTGGCACTGGGTGGACATTAAAAAACAGTTCAATAAAAAGTACAAGTCAAGCAATATTTTAAGCAGTGGATGGACAGGTTACAGCTGGAATACAGAGTTGTTCCCGGATTATAAAGGCTTTTTGAAAACTCTTCATGATATGGGACTTAAAATTACACTTAACCTTCATCCTGCTGACGGTGTCCGTCCATTTGAAGATATGTATGATGAAATGGCAGATGCAATGGATATTGATAAATCCACAGAAAAAACAGTTGAATTTGATTTAACAGATAAAAAGTTTATCAACGCTTATTTTGATGTGCTTCATCATCCCTATGAAAAGGATGGTGTTGATTTCTGGTGGATAGATTGGCAACAGGGTACAAAGAGCAAAAAAGCAGGTCTTGACCCATTGTGGCTTTTGAATCACTATCATTATCTTGATACTGACCGAGAAGACAGACGACCAATGATTCTTTCTCGCTATGCAGGAATCGGCTCACATCGTTATCCGCTTGGATTTTCAGGTGATACGGCAATTAACTGGAGTGTTTTGAACTTCCAGCCATATTTTACCGCAAATGCAGCAAACTGCGGTTATACTTGGTGGAGTCACGATATCGGTGGTCATATGATGGGTGACCATGACGACGAACTATATATCCGTTGGTTACAGATGGCGGTCTTCCTTCCTGTTTTAAGACTTCACTCGACCAATCTTGATGTTCTCGGTAAAGAGCCTTGGAATTTCTCATGGGAAGCAGAAACTCTCGGTACAGAATTCCTTAAACTCCGTCATAAGATGATTCCATATATCTATGCAATGAATTATCGTACATATAAAGAGGGTAGAGCACTTTGCGAACCATTGTATTATACTCATCCTGACGAAAAAGTTGCATTTGTGTATGGCAATGAGTATTATTACGGTTCAGAAATACTCATTTGTCCGGTAACAACTAAGCTTGATGCTAAAACAAAAACTGCTGCAACAAAAATGTGGCTGCCTGAAGGCAGATGGACTAATATCTTTGATGGTAAGATTTATAAAGGCGGTCAGGAGGTTGTTATTAACAGCCCGATTAACACAATTCCCGCACTTGCAAAAGCAGGTGCAATTATCCCTATGTCAGAGGATGACGGAAATGGTTGGGGTTGTCCTGAACATCTTAAAATTAATATTTATCGCGGTACAAATAGTATCGACTTCTATGAAGATGATGGTGAAACAGGCAAATATAAAAACGGCGAATATTCAGTTTCAAAAATGTCTGTAGAAGAAGACGGTGACACACTTAAATTTACAATTAATGGCGGTAAATCTCTTGATTTCATTCCAACACAGAGAAAATACACTCTTGAGTTTAAGGATGTGGACTCATTTGAAGAATTATCTGTAATGGTTAATGGCTTGTTTACTCCTGTAAATGCAGGTAAAAACCATTTTACACTTAATAATGTGAATGTTTCTGATGAAATTGTTGTAACTCTTACAGGCGTTGTTGCAAAAAAGAATAAGCCTGTGAAAGAACGTGCCCTTGATTGTGTTATTCATCTTAATGGCTCCAATATGAAAAAAGTGCTCACAAGTACAAGACTCAAGAGTTGTAAAGATGAAAAAGATTATAAATCGTTTATCAAACGAACAAAATCAAAATCATTAAGAATGTGCCTTGATGAAGCAGTTTTCGCATTGGAATAAGTATTAAAAGACTTTCTATTAAAAAGAGCAGGTGTTGAAACCTGCTCTTTTTAATATGTGGCATTTGGTAAATCGGAAATGAATATCACAATATATGCAATAGTTATAATAAATAATAAAACAGAAA